>CAXUOL010000913.1:0-2910 GCA_964252435.1 uncultured Nostoc sp. | reverse complement strand
GTAACGTCCAGTTTCACGATAAATTTCTGCCAGATTATTCAGACTTTCGGCAACATTGGGATGATTTTCTCCCAATAGGTGCTTATCAAGTTCTAAGGCTTTTATACATAAGGGTTCCGCTTCATTGTAACGCCCCTGCTCCCTGTACATATAACCCAAAGCGTAGATAGTATCTGCTAAAAGCGGATGTGCTTTTTGTAATACACGCTGCTTAAGTTCCAATGATTCCAAAAACAAAGACTCGGCTTCACTGTAACGTCCTTGAGCGCGGTATATTAAACCTAAATTGTGCAAATCTGTTGCAACATCAGGATTTTCTTCTCCCAAAAATCGCTTATCTAATTCTATTGCTTGTTGTGACAACGGTTCAGCTTCGCTGTAGCGTCCTTGATGATAATAAAGTAGCGCTAAATTATTCAGTATGAGAGCGAAAGAAAGATGATTTTCACCCAACAGACGTTTTTCAAGTTCTAATGATTGCAAATATAAAGGTTCTGCTTCGTTATAACGTCCTTGTTCATCATATAGTAATGCCAAATTGTTCAAACTGGCGGCAACATCGGCATGATTTTCTCCCCACAGGCGTTTTCTAAGTTCCAAAGCTTCTTGATATAGGAGTTCCGCCTTACTATATTGTCCAGTAGATTTGTAGAGTCCTGCCAAATTATTCAGGCTAGTAGCAAAAGCAGGATGGTTTTCTCCTAACAGGCGTTTCGTTAATTCTAAAGCTTGTTGATATAACGGTTCAGCTTCACTGTAGCGTCCTGTTGCACGGTATATTCCTGCTAAATTGTTGAGGCTAGTGGCTAAGTCTATCTGCAAACCTAATTCATTTTGTAGCTCACTCGCCTGACGCCAATATTTAATTGCTAATTCCTGTTCTTCTTGATAATTTTGAGATTCACCCCGATCTAATCTGCTGTGGTAAATATCACCCAACCTTGAATATAAAGTAGCCAAGGTAGGATCTTTAGTTCCCCGTTCCTGTTCTACTTTCTCGATTAGCCTTTGTAAATCTTGGATGGGTAAGAAAAAGTGATTATTTTCATTAGTATCTGTGCTAGCTAATTCTGTATCTCTAAAAACAAAGCTTATATGTTCTAGTTCCTTACCAGGAATAGCGTTTGTCTTTTTAGATTCAAACCGAAATACACCATTGCGCCAACTCCAAAAATCAGGGGCTTTTTTAATCAGATTGACTAAAATTTGGTTAGTTAACCAAAGTACGATCGCAAATGGAAATTCGCGCAATCCTTCCCTTGTCCACTGTAAGTAACCAAAAAATTTCTCCTGTTCTGATTGCTCATTTCCCAATCTGAGAAAATACAATTGTTCAGCACCTGTCACAGTAATTACCGCCGGGTTCTGCTGACGGAGATATTCTTCTTGTTGTACCAGTTGGTTAAGAGCAGCTTTGAGGCTTGGTTCCTGACGTGCTAAAATTACTCGATATGCACGGAAGGCGGATTGTAGTTCGGCTTCATATTGGGCAATAATCTGATCACGAAAATTAGCATCATCGCAAACCGCAATCAGTAAATTTAAGCCCCGCTTTTGAGCTTCAATAGAAACAATTAAATCATCATACGCATCTTGATTTTCTCCTTGATCATCTAATAATTCTTCATTTAACATTAATGGCTCCCTGTCTTTTCAAGCTTTCGATAATAATTGGATGAACATCATACCAAGTTTCCTCAGTGCGATATTCTAAAACATACAGCCCATGTAACAAATCTAAAAACTCTGCTTGTTTAGGATCGTTGGGCATAAATTGTTCATAAATACTCTGCAAAATATCGATATCAACCTTTCCTAAGCGGATGGAAAAATCATTGCGAATTTTATTGATTGCTTGCAGGAGAATTTTATCATCAATAATAACTTCGGCTGAAGGATTTCGCCGGATCATTCGCAAACATATACGGCAACATTCTTTAGAAATCCGAATTAACTCTCGCAATACGCCACCACTGTAAATTACGATTTTTTCAGCCGTTTCTGCCGCAATTAATTCACTGGGAATCCGTTTTTGTAAAACTTCACCGAGAATCTTTGTTGCTTCCGGGCGAGGTTGGGCATTAGGGAAGCGATTTTTACCTTTATCAAATATTTTTAAAACAGGCATTGCCACAACTTGATCGTTGGTTTCAGTGGCAATTATTGTGCTAATAAATGTTTCTCGAAGGACTGCGATCGGGATAGTGTAAATAATTTGAAAGTTAGGTTGACAAAGAGCTTTAATGTTATCTCGATAAATTTCGTTAACTCTGCCTAAGTCAAGTTTATCTAAATCATCAATAATTACTAAAACGTTTTGTTTAGTAGCAGCTTGAATTAGAGCAGCAATTTCATTAATCCTGGCAACTAAATCTGATAACTTGCGTTCAAACTCTTGCTTAATTTCATCCCGAACGCTAGCATCAGCTTTTAATTTAGAGCTAATCAATTTTAAGAGGTCAAAACCGATACTAGCTTCTGCTTGTAAATTTAATTCTTCAGTGCGAGTGCGGGTAGCAAACCACTTATAAAGAGCTTCTTTAGTAGATTGCGGAATATCAACTTTGCGTGCTTCTGCCTCGGTCATTAAATTAACTGCGATCGCAAACAGTATATTAATATGATTAACAGCCGACATTTCAATTTTGTCAGCAATAGAAAACAGAACTACAAAATATTTATCTTGAATTTGTCGGCTAAACTCAGCTAACAAAGTAGACTTACCACATCCTCGATGTCCTGTAAAGACAATTTTGCCATCTCCATTAGGACTATCTTCTACTAATTGGTTCAGGTCTGCAATCAAATCATCACCATATTCGACTCGAAATCTTTCCATTTCGTTCCGTTCCATCAACGGAAACAGTTCGAGATTACTGTATGCTTCTTGAAAGGAGTTTAATAAGTCTT
>CAXUOL010000912.1:0-2915 GCA_964252435.1 uncultured Nostoc sp. | reverse complement strand
GGGCAGTTGAGATAAGCGGCTTCACCTTTGTCATAACGTGATGCCATAAAAGCAATGTCACGATTAATCGATTCTCCCACGATAATCGGACTAGCTGCATCAAAAAAGCTGAGGTATTCCATCCCTGTAAAGCGTTGCAAATCTTCTGCCAAATCGGGACTGGTTAAAGGCCCGGTTGCCAAAACCACAATCCCTTCAGGAATTGCAGACACTTCACCTCGACGAAATTCAACTAAAGGATGACTCGCTAAAGTTTCAGTTAAATCTTGGCCAAATTGTCCCCTGTCTACGGCTAGCGCCCCACCAGCAGGTACGGCGTGTTCATCAGCTTTTGAGATGACAATCGAACCAAGTTGGCGTAACTCTTCGTGCAATAATCCCGCCGCGCGATCGCTTGCCATTGCCCCAAAGGAATTACTACACACTAATTCTGCTAAATGTTCTGTATGATGAGCAGGACTAAATCGTTTTGGACGCATTTCATACAGAATTACTGGTACTCCAGCTTGCGCTATTTGCCAAGCTGCTTCTGTTCCAGCTAGTCCACCTCCAATTACTTGTATCGGTTGTATTCCCATAGTTAAATTTTTAATTACCATATTATAAGTATCCATCAGCATTACAGAAGTCAAATTACAGCAGAATTCAGAATTCAGGAGCGGAGCCGGAGACGCTCCGCCTCCGGTCAGAATTCAGAAGTAAAACAGGCTTTATACCTGGCTTTGAGACTTAGCTTGTGTACTTCACTAACTTGAAATCCGCTGTAAATCAAAAGTCATGTTAAATCACAACAAGTGCAAATAAAGTATTGGGTCAATTGTAACGTTGAGACTATACTCTCAAGGTTTTTTACAATCGATTTTGCCGTAACACGAAAAGCCATCGACAGCGGTGGGCTGAAGATTTTCCAACTGGCACACTGCCAGCAAGTGCGATCGCGTCCTCAGCCCTTGCCTAATTGCATGAATCAAAAAAGTAGGAAAAGTAGGATATTTTGTATAAACCCTTGATTTCTCCTTTTTTGAGGTGATAGATTAAGTATGCATTCAATAGCTAGTTAAAAATACGTAATTGGGACGTGATTTATGACTAAAAACAAAATCAAAAATAAGGTTGCTTTAAATCAAGCTCTAGTTATGTTTATTGAGGAAGTAACAGATGATGAGGAATTAAAAAGTGTATACGGTGGCGAAACACCTCCTGATTCAGTACTAAACAGTAAGATTAATTCTGCTCTTGTAAATCGCGGTATTCCAATTTCTAACGATCCTGAGAACCCATATACATTAACAGAAGAGGCGGTATTTGCTTTCAAAGGAGTTGCGGTTAATGAGACGTAGTAGATACAAACGATTTCCATTAACTATAGCAATATGCAATACTAGGACGCGTTTTCAAACACGCTGTATTCTCAAAAATAGGCTAATCTAAGTAATCCTGGAATTATACAAATGGCTAATCAAAGTCATTTGATATTGTAATCAAATCTTTGGCACTACTAAATAACAGCAGTTTTCACGAGTCCATGCTTGGGAGCGTGTTCAACTTTGGCAACAGATAATAGATAGGCTTCTTGGCATTGTGGGGAAAAGCGGAAGGCGTAAAGAGTAAAGGTATGGAATTTTCCCTTACCCTTTAACCTTTCCCCAATATCTTGCAAAAGTAACTTTTGCAAGATGTCTAATAAACCCAACAAATTAACAAGCACAAGCTTGTCTGAAAGAAAAGCGATCGCTATCCCCAAAAAAAACTTAACATTAACCTTAGAAGTGTTAATTTTTGATCGCATAAACTCATGGGTTACTACATCGCTCCCCGCTTTTTGGACAAACTTGCTGTCCACATCACCAAAAATTTTCTAAAGCTTCCTGGCGTGCGAGTTCCCGTGATACTGGGTATTCATGGACGCAAAGGAGAAGGCAAAACATTTCAATGTCAATTAGTCTTTGAGAAAATGGGTATCGAGGTGACTCACGTATCTGGCGGCGAATTGGAAAGTCCAGATGCTGGAGATCCAGCGCGATTGATTCGGTTGCGCTATCGAGAAACAGCAGAACTGATCAAAGTACGCGGCAAAATGTGTGTACTGATGATTAACGATTTAGATGCCGGTGCTGGACGCTTTGATGAAGGGACGCAATATACTGTAAACACGCAGTTGGTGAATGCCACACTGATGAATATTGCTGATAATCCCACAGATGTGCAATTGCCGGGAAGCTATGATTCCACACCTTTACATCGTGTGCCGATTATTGTCACAGGTAATGATTTTTCCACCCTATATGCACCGTTAATTCGAGATGGACGGATGGAGAAATTCTACTGGGAACCAGATAGAGATGACAAGGTAGGAATTGTCAAGGGGATTTTTGAACAGGATGGACTGTCACAAAAAGAAGTTGAACAGCTAGTTGATACTTTTGTCAATCAGTCTATTGACTTTTTTAGCGCTTTGCGATCGCGCATTTATGACGAACAAATCCGCAACTATATCCATAAAGTAGGTTTTGAGCAGATATCTTTGAATGTGGTTAACAGCGCTAAAGGGCCGCCAGAATTTCAAAAGCCAGATTTCAGACTGTCTCACTTAATCGAGTCTGGTAACTTCCTGGTTGGCGAACAAAAACGGGTGGAAAGTTCCCATTTGGTTGATGATTACAATCGACTCAATCGAGGTAGAAATTCTCAATCTGCACCACCTGCTCCTGTGAAACCAATTAGTCAGCCGTCAAGCAATGGTGCAACTCAAGAAGCAAAAACTAATGGATTCCAAAAACAGGAAGCATCCAGTCCACATTTGACTCTAGATACACAAGCTCAAATTAGGGAATTATTATCTCAAGGTTACAAAATTAGTATTGAACACGTAGATGAGCGCCGCTTCCGCACAGGTTCTTGGCAAACTTGTGTTC
>CAXUOL010000911.1:0-2916 GCA_964252435.1 uncultured Nostoc sp. | reverse complement strand
GTCGTTGCTAGCAGCGAAACAACTGCTGGAAAATCTGACTCTACCACTTTCAGCAACCAGTCCGGTGGTAGAAAGACAATGGCTAACCAGTGTTGGTGCTTTGAACATCAGAGTAGAATACCAGTCTCTAGGTAAACTTACGAAGTTACTTGTTCAGGCTGAGTTACCTGTTAAAGGAACTTTGACGCTGCGGGGAAGTGGCACTTTAGCAATGACAACATCTTCGACTTCGGGATACTTAAATGTAGAGTTAGGCTGCGAGCAACTTAACCCAACTTATACCCTGGAAGTTGAGTTTCCAGAAATAGACGAACAGTCGTTGTTGTTTGTAATTAATCCCACGATTTAGTTTAAATTTCCACCGCTAGCACATTATGTCAATCAACGCCGATATATATTAAGAGGATTTTCCTGGTTTTGAAGCTCATCCTATTTTTCAATAAACGGTCATTAGGGTGTCTACAAGAAGCAGTTATTACAAAGACACAGAGACACGGGGATATGGGGACATGAAGATATTGAGAAAGTATTTGATTATTTCTCGATTCACCGTGTCACCCATTTCTCGTTTCTCTCCATCTCTACCCCTATCTATCATTTTTTAACACAGTGCTAGGGTAGCAAATTATGCCCCTCCGCATTGTGTTTGTTGCATCTACATCATTGCTTCTACTAGACTCAAATGTTTAACTTATCCAGGATGAATCGGTTTTGGCGTATCCCTGTAGGTAATTTCTGGCGGCAAAATTCGCAGGGGTCGCCTTTGATTGAAGTGGAAGATTCAATTTTATTGCGGGTGCTGGTGCTAGCGTTGGTTATTTTGGGAATTGTGGCGACGGATATTGCCGCTGAAACTTCATTTAGTTTTTGGGCGTTACCCCTAAGTGTTGTGGGTGCAATTTGGAGTTATTATCGTCGCCGCGATCGCAATGTTGCAATTAAATTCTGTATCGCCATTGGAATGTTAGTAGCACTGGGTGCTTTCTTTGGGCGATTAGTGGGAGAGTTGAATGATACACGGTTGGGTTTGGCAGAGTTATTAATTCAACTCCAGGTGTTACACAGCTTTGATACACCCCGCCGGAAAAATTTGGGCTATTCGATTGTTATCGGACTGATTTTATTGGGTGTGGCCGCAACCCTGAGTCAGACTTTAGCATTTGCACCTGTGTTGCTGTTATTTTTAGCGATCGCTTTGCCAACTTTAGTAATAGATTACCGCTCACGCTTGGGTTTGCAGCCATTAAAAATAAAAAATGAAAAATTAAATCAGCAGAATTCCTCAAGTCTGAATTTTAAATTTTTAATTCTAAATTTTTTACTAATTGTTGGTCTGGGGCTGGCAATTTTTGCTGTTTTACCCAGATTTCCCGGCTATCAATTACGGAATTTTCCTGTAAGTTCTGCTATTCAAGTAAAAAGTAATTTCACAGGTCGTAGTATCATTAATCCCGGTTATATCCGCCAAGGGAAAGCTGATAATCAAGGCAGTGGTAGCGGTGGTACGGGACAAAATAAAACTGGTCAACCAGGGAAAATAGATAATAATTTTTATTACGGTTTTAATAGCCAAATAAACCAAAACTTGCGGGGCGAGATGAAACCCAAGGTTGTGATGCGGGTGCGATCGCAAGCTGAAGGTTTTTGGCGAGTATTAGGATTTGATCGCTATACAGGTAAGGGATGGGAAGTTTCTCGGAATGAAGATGTTACCACTGTGAGGCGATCGCCTTGGTCTTACCAAATTTTTCTTTCTCCATCAGTGATTACTGGTAAAACCCAACAGGTAGTACAAACTTATACAGTGGTGTCGGATTTGCCTAACCTAATTCCAGCGATGACTTATCCCAAAGAAGTTTACTTTCCAGCACCAGTGATCGCTGTTGATAAAGAAGACGGATTGCGATCGCCTGTAGAATTATCACAAGGTCTTACCTACACAGTAGTTTCCGAAGTACCATACCGCGATCGCACTTTGTTAGGTGAAGCTTCGACTAAATATCCACCACAAATTAAAAAGCATTATCTGCAAATTCCTCCCGAAATTGCCGAAAAAGTCCGGCAACGTACCGAAGAAATCCTCGCTAACTACAATCAAGAAAAAGTCGCAAAGTCTGCTAAAAGCCTGGATTCACCTTATGAAAAGGCTCTCTACTTAGCTCAATATTTAAAGCAACGCTACTCTATTCCCCAAAATCCCTTAGAACTACCTTATTTGAGTGAAAAAGAAGACTTGGTAGAAACTTTTTTATTTAAGCAAAAAGGAGGCTATCCAGACCACTTCTCAACAGTTCTCACGGTGATGTTGCGTTCCATTGGCATCCCCGCGCGGTTGGTAGCAGGGTTTAGTGCGGGAGAGTTTAATCCATTTACAGGACTCTATGTTGTCCGTAATACTGATGCTTATGCGATGACGGAAGTGTATTTTCCGAAATATGGTTGGTTTGCCTTTGACCCTATTCCCAATCATCCTCTGATACCACCTTCAATAGAAGACACTCAGACTTTTAGTGTCTTGCGCCAATTGTGGCATTGGGTTGCTGGATGGTTGCCCTCTCCGGTGACAGGTTTGTTGAATAATGTATTTGAGACAATATTTAAGTGGGTGATTAGAGCGATCGCTTGGTTTTTAGCTTTATTCTCTCAAGGTTGGTTTGGCGTATTGACTGGCTTAATTGTGGGGATTACAACGGCTTTTTTCGCTTGGCTAGGTTGGGGTCAGTGGCGAGAGTGGCGCAACCGCCGATGGTTAAAGAAATTACCAGCAATGGAGAGCCTTTATCAACAAATGCTGCAATGGACAACCCAAAAAGGTTTAGGCAAACATCCAGCACAAACACCTTTAGAGTATGCCAAAGTTTCATACCAGCATCATGCTCTAGCAACTGCTGAGGTAATAGATGAAATTTGTCAAGC
>CAXUOL010000910.1:0-2917 GCA_964252435.1 uncultured Nostoc sp. | reverse complement strand
AGAGGCGTTATTCAGTCCAGCAGCAGTATTCTAACTCGGTGCTTGATGCTGTGCGCTCATTATCGATAGTGGATGTGTCTACTGATGGCAAATCCATTTTTGATGAATATTTTTTAGACCAACCCTTAGAACAGCTAACTGGCAATAAATTGCAACGACTGCTGGAGAGAGCGGAGTTAGTCACAGCGTAAGGAGTAGGCTTCGCCTGGGAAAAGGTTTTTGGGGAAGGGGAAAAGGTAAATTTCTTCATTCCCTTCCCCTTTGCCCTTTCCCCCTTCCCCTCAATAATCCTTTCATTCACCTATTCATCTATGCAACCGACAATCTCAATCCCCCAACACTGGGGCTACCCTCGCTTTGCGTTGGAACAGCGTACTGAACAAGGCACGATTCTCGGACTTTACTACTACCCATCGGGTACAGAATTGGCTGAACAATTTGATGATGGTTGGCGTTATGCTCTGATGCCTAACAAGAATTCTGATGAAATATCGTACTTGCAAGAGGATCAAATTCAACCGCTCTCTGTGCAGGAATTGTTCACGCAAATTACCGCAGAGATTGACTTTTATCAACAACAGATAAGCATTCTCAATCGGCAGTTAGACGCAATAACCAGAGGTACAAGCAATGGCTAAAACAGTTGATAACTACGTGGAACGTACTTCTGCTAGATTAATGCACTCTCTAAGTCGCTCTGGTGGTTCTATTCCTTTGCACCGCATTCAGTTCTCAGAAACTATCATCCAATATTTACTTGACAAAAAACGGGTACAAGTGCAAAACACCGGACGCGGTTTTTTGTTGGAGATTGCCGAGGATTTTTAGGTTATTAATCCCAGAGGAAAAAGCATGATTGACTACGTTAACACACTTAAAACCAGTTGGTATATCTCCCCGCCTTGGGGTCAAACAATTCCGCCCGTTGAGGTAAATTTACTGGAGAGAGTTTACCTGAAAACTACGAGAACATTTGGTTACTGTTCTGGTGTCCAGTGGAAATATGAATGTTGGCTTTATACAGTCATCTGTGGTGATGAAATTGCCCACGCTACAGAACATCAAATCATTGGGACTGGTCAATTAGAAACTCTCACGGTGCAAAAACCTGCTTTCGTTTTAGGTCAGAAAGTAATCCTTTGTTCTTATGGGGATGACACAAAACAACGGCTGATTTTAGGAGTTGTACTTGTGGATAAGTTTTGGTTTTACCTTGTCGAATTGGTATCGCCAACATTGGCTGAAATACCAACCATACTTAATCGCTTTTCGTTGGTTGGTGAAAAAAGTTTGGTGCGCGTGAATGTCTAATTCTCTCTAATCAACAACGAAAAATTATCACTCAACTAAAGTTATGTCACAAATTGAAGTAGCCCAAATTATTGAACAGATAAAGCAAGAGATTACTGTTGACTCTAATAGTATAAATAAAATCAGTATTAGGGCAGTAGAAAGAATAGCCGGAGTAAGTAACGGAACAATTTGTAAAACTTTAAATACATTTAATTCAGAACCTTCAAAACTGGCACAAAAAATCCAATTGCAAGGCATAAGTATTGATTCTTGGCGCATTAACGGTATATCTGATGATGTCATTTATTTAATACTTGAATATTATGCCTTTGAAGCTGGTAAACGCTGCACTAAAAGGGCAAGGCAAGCTATTAAGCATTTTAGCAAATACAAAAATTTTGATGGTTTGGTTGATTCGGAATTTACCGCAGGACACTATTCTCCAGAAAACCAAGTAAAACTTTCTCTTATCGAAAAGGTTGAAAAAATGTCTCATCCCGTAGTTGAAGTCAATACTCCAGTTGGAAAAATAGACATTTTGACTGAACGCGAAATCATAGAAGTTAAAAAAGCGTCTGCATGGAAAAGTGCTGTAGGACAAATATTAGTCTATGGGCATTACTATCCTAATCACCAAAAAAGGATTCATTTATTTGGAAAGTGTTCTGTAAGCATTAAACAAATCATTCAGACTCATTGTGACCAATTTAATATTCAGCTTACTTGGCAATAGCTCAACTTTATAAGCCTACTAACTTTCATTATGGCTTCGATTATTACTACAACTATTCACTTTTGAAAAAACCAGAGCAACGATTATGTCACAAATCGAAATCATTCAAATCATTGAACAGATAAAGCAAGAAATCACTATTGACTCTAACGGTCATGGTAAAGCCACTATTCGGACAACTGCAAGACTGGCAGATGTACAAGATTCTTCGCTTCGTCGTGCGTTACTAAGTGCGGCACTGGAACCCTCTGCGTTAGCCCAAAGCCTTATACAACAAGGATTTAGCCCTGCGGCACTGGAAACCTGGAATGAGGGAATACCTGATATGGGTGTTGCTGCCGTTATTGAATATTACGCTTTTGATGCTGGGCGACACTGCAAACAACAAGCCAGACTTGTATGCAAAGCTTTTAACCGGATCGGTGTTCGCGCCTGGATGCAAGACATTCTGGGCTGGACAAAACCTGCTACTCAACCACAAGAACAACCCTCCACACCAGCCCTTCCCCCAGTCGAACAGCGATTGCATACTCTTGTCCTGGCAATGAAAACTTTAGCTGAGTTAACTGGTGGCAGGCTCAACCCGTACATGGAACAGCAATTTAAAGACTATGCCGGGAATCTTCTGGCTGAACACAACAGAAAATTGCTAACCCCTTCAGAAGAACGCTGGCTCGGCGTGGTCAATTTTGCAGAGAGCGAACTCGGCAAGACAGTTCCCACTAAAGGCTCCCATTATCGCGGACACTTGGGCACATGGGTGAGAACATTCTACCCTCAGTTAGGCGATCGCCAAGAAACGCGATTGGTTAACGGTGTGCAACAGCCCATCTATGTCTACGCTTGTCACGAGCCGGCTGTTGCGGCTGGGTTGACCAAAGCTATAGAAGA
>CAXUOL010000909.1:0-2924 GCA_964252435.1 uncultured Nostoc sp. | reverse complement strand
TTGGGTCATCCCCATAACTTGTTTTTGATGTTATCTGCTGAAACTGGTTTTCCCAGTGCTTTTTTATTTTGTGGCTTACTAGCTTGGATTTTGATTACAAGTATTCAATTACTGCAAAAGTCAAAATATATAAATACAGGAGACAAATTGATATTTTTCAGTTATCTTCTGTCCTTTGTTGGGTGGATTTTATTGAATACAGTAGATGTAACCCTCTTCGATTTTCGTTTGAATGCGCTTTCATGGCTAATTTTGGCTGCCATTGCTGGAGTAGTACATCGTGATCACGAAAAAGACAGGTTTGCATCTCATCAACATTAGCTATTAGTTTTTCAGTGTATGCACTGGGGACATTGAGAGTTTTAAGTTAATAAGATTGTTATATTCACGTCTGTGAGTGTGACTAATACCTAATTAGTCACTGTTGCTGATTGTTGGGAAGGTGTAGGGACATCCCTTTTGGGGTTTTCCTGCATGACGGGCATCTCTTGTAGATGCCCTTTTGTATATTTATTATTTTTATAAAGATTGAATTTGACGCAATATCTGAAAAATTTTATCTTTGATAAAGGAACATAAAACATGATTGCTGAAATTAAACTAGGTCTTTGTAACCCACCAGAACCTATTTATTTATATGTGAAAAAAGGAGAATTAAGCGGAGAATCATACTTGTGGTATAATTATGATATTAATAATAAAATGACTATTCCTGTGCAGCAAAAAGGGCTGACTGGTTATTTATCAGATATTAAATTAACAACGAAAGAGTTTAGAGAAAAGGACAACATTAAGTTAGACATTGTTGTGAGAGCGGATGAAATTTATATTGTTAGGACTGGAATAGAAACGAACTTTGCTAAAAGTTTTCTTTTAGCTGCATCGCTAATACAGGACTTTTCCAAACCCCTGATTATCGCTGCAACTGCTGGAGAAGAGAATGTGGTTTTTTGTAACCTCTACGACGCAGCAACTAAAACCAGGATTCACTCTGAATGGAACAGAGATGCTGATTGGCTAGCAATAATTGATAGTATTCAAACTAGGTTGCAAACATCTAAAAATTCCCATATCGTCTCTGGTGAACCAATACTGTTCTAGGAAAACTAGGGAGGCGGGGAAAGTTGGTTAAGGAATTTATTTCCCAGATTTATTAGCTACAACTTAACAAAATTGTATTACTCCCTAACGGAGTGATGATGTGTTTTTCAGCTATGGCTCTAAGCCTTGGCTACGTTTTTCTTGGATGATTTGTTGTAGCTCATCTACAGAATTAAGACGTTTGCCATTAGACTGAACATGTAATGCTAGGGCGTGAATTGCTTCTGTATCGCCACGATTTTGTAAGATATAATCTCGCAATTGCTTGCGTGTCATTTCTCTAAAGTTAGGCTTATTCATAATCAACCTTTCCTTCTAGATTAATTACTAAAACTGTCTCTTCACCTGCTATTACTACGATGTTATCTGTTCGCTCATCTAAGCTAACTAGGTAAACCGGGAGATACATTCGCGTTAGCCAAGTCAAGACTCTGTATAACTGTTTCAATTGTTCTGAGGTTGGCTCCATTCACCGCTAAACTTAGGCTAAACACAAGTTGAAACTTTATTATGACCGATAACCTTTATGGTGTAGTACCAATTCTTTGTAAAACTGTACAAAATCAGGCTTGGTAATACAACTTGCTCAGAGCAAGTTGTTGTATCTATTGGGACTTAGACAAAATAGAGGAGGTAAAAAGGGTATAATGCTTTCTCAGCCTAGCATTCACGTCAGAGTGATCTCCGATGAAAGAAACCACTCCCGCAGCCATGCCGCCATGCTTTGAAAGATGGTGTCAACGGTTTGATGATGTGTTTACTCATAAAGCCCAAAAAAGAGAGTTTAGGCACTATTTAGGAGGATTGTTGGGGGAAAGTGAGAGAAAAAACCTGTTTCAGATAGCAGAGAACGCCATAGACGTAAATTACCATCAATTACACCACTTTTTAACTGAAGCACCTTGGTCGGATTTCAAGATCAATGAACGCCGTTTGGAGATAATGAACAAATGTAGTCAGACGAGAATTAGCAGAGGGTTTAGCTTAATAATTGATGATTCTGGTCATAGGAAAAGTGGAAATTTTACGGATGGAGTGGGAAGACAGTACATTGGAGAAATTGGCAAAACAGATAATGGAATAGTAGTGGTAACAACTCATTTATATGATGGACGAAAAAGCTTACCATTAGATATAGAGTTATATAAACATGCCAATTCTTTGCCATCAGGGAAGCAAGACTCAGAATTTGAGAAAAAAACCGAGTTAGCGATAAAGTTAATAGACCAGACTCTCAAACGAAGATATCAGCCAGGAATAGTGATTATAGATGCTGGCTATGGCAACAATACATCCTTCTTATTAGATTTAGAATCTCGGCAATTAAAATATTTAGGAGGAGTGGCAAAAAATCGAAAATTAAATGTTAATGACCAATCCAACAATCAACAAACAATTAGATTAGATAAATTAGCAGAAAGTTTACCAGAGGAGGCTTTTACAAAAATCCAACTGAACTTAGATAAACCAAAAAAAGTATGGGTAGTAACTAGAGAAATAGAGATATCACGTCTACAAGGAAAGAGAAATATAGCTATCGTCATGAATGCTTCTACTTTTTCACAAGCCACTGATATCGACTATTTTATCACCAATGTTTCCTGATCAATTGTTACTCCAGAATGGATAGTTAATACCTATTCTCAAAGAAATTGGGTGGAAGTTTTTTACAGAGAAGCCAAGGGTTGGTTAGGACTAAAAGAATACCAAGTTCGAGATAAAAGAAGTCTACAGAGGCATTTTATATTGGTTTTCTGTGCCTATACTTTTAGTACTTACGCACTATACAAATGAACTATAATGTGCATTACGGTATTTGGTCA
>CAXUOL010000908.1:0-2927 GCA_964252435.1 uncultured Nostoc sp. | reverse complement strand
CTGTGGTTACTCAATTTAAGGTACAATCTTAAGCCTGCCAATAAATGACCATGCTTGCTGACAGGAGATGCTTCTATGGCCCGGATGTATTATGACGAAGATGCCAATTTAGACCTTTTGGCTGGAAAAACTATTGCTATTATCGGCTATGGTTCCCAAGGTCATGCCCACGCTCTCAATCTCAAAGATAGTGGTTTGAATGTGATTGTGGGATTATATCCGGGTAGTAAGTCAGTAGCAAAAGCTGAAGCTGCTGGGTTAACTGTGAAAAATGTTGCAGATGCTGCCAATGCTGCTGATTTCATCATGATTTTGTTACCTGATGAAGTCCAAAAAACGATTTACAAAAACGAGATTGAACCCAATCTAGAAGAAGGAAATGTGTTAGCTTTTGCCCACGGTTTCAATATTCACTTTGGGCAAGTCGTACCACCAGATAATGTAGATGTGGTGATGGTAGCACCAAAAGGGCCGGGGCATTTGGTACGGCGGACTTATGAAAGTGGGGAAGGTGTACCAGCGCTGTTTGCAGTTTATCAAGATGCCAGTGGTCAAGCGCGCGATCGCGCCATGTCTTATGCTAAAGGTATCGGTGGTACTCGCGCTGGTGTTCTCGAAACGACTTTCCGCGAAGAAACCGAAACAGATTTATTTGGCGAACAAGCAGTATTGTGCGGTGGTTTGAGTGCCTTAATCAAAGCCGGATTTGAAACTTTGGTAGAAGCTGGTTATCAACCAGAATTGGCTTATTTTGAATGTCTGCATGAAGTCAAGCTGATTGTTGACTTGGTTGTAGAAGGTGGTTTAGCCAAAATGCGTGACAGCATTTCTAATACAGCTGAATATGGCGATTATACCCGTGGACCGCGGATTGTTACCGAACAAACCAAAGCTGAAATGCAGAAGATTCTCAGCGAAATTCAATCTGGGCAATTTGCGCGAGAATTTGTTTTGGAAAACCAATCTGGTAAACCAGGATTTACCGCCATGCGTCGTAAAGAAGCTGAACACAAAATTGAGGAAGTTGGTAAAGATTTACGCGCTATGTTTAGCTGGTTGAAAAAAGCTTAAGCACTGAAGTTGTGCCTTCATTAGTCTAAACACACAATGGCTTAGACTTCTTGTAAAAGTCGGGAAAAGGTTAAGGGGAAAAGATGAAAAGGATAAAATTTTCCCTTACCCTTTAATTAGGAGTAAACCAAGTCTGACCCGAAATTCTTTACTGTATCTTGCTTTGTCCCAATTTTTTTGCTTTCTTAACTTGTTTAGTTTTTAATTTCTGAACGATTCATCATTCAGCTAACCTTTTTCTAAGTTCTGCCTCTAGCTGTTCTGGTGTAGCCACCACTACGCGCCCCGGTTTCGCTCTCATGATTGATAAATAGTGTGAAATGCATCTTCATCATCTGGGTGAGTGATAACGTATTGGCGTAAGTCTGCCGAGCTAAGGTTCATGTAGTCAGTCATCTTATGATGTTTTCCCCATTGCTAAGAATTTATACTTGAATAAATATCTTGAACAATCCGAAAACCAGCGTGCTGATAAAAATTTGGACGAAACCAGTTGCGGTAATATTTTAAAGCTTCTGTACCATTAGTTATCCAACATCCTCCTAACATCATTTGATGTTTATCATCAAAAAAGATGGCAGAATTATCTTCATAAAGAAAATGAGGTTGATATCCTGCAAGAGGGTTTAGGTTATTACTCAACCATTCCCAAACATTTCCACGTAAATCATACAATCCCGAAGAACTTTTGGCTGTTTTTAACATCCCAACAGGACTAGGAGAACCAAATTTTAAATTGAGATTATAATTTTCGACATCATCTGATAAACTATTACCATAAGTTGCTAAATGGTATTCTGGTTCACTCATTAAGCGAGTATTTCTCCCTTGCCAACGACAATAAGCCATTGCTTCATAATGATTTACTTCTACAGGCCAATCTAGGGGTAAGTCAATTTCATCAAACATAGCTCGATATTTGTAGCTACCATTTTCATGTAACCAAAATTTAGGACATTGAATATTGTATCGAGTTTTCCAATTCCAAGATTCTTCATCCCAATATTCTTGATTTGCGTAACCATCAGCTTTTACAAAATAGATAAAATCGGCATTGGTAATCAGATATTTACTGGCAAAAAAGGGTGCAACTTCAACAGTGCGATCGCCATAATCAATATCCCATCCATAAGTTGAATCATCTAAGGCTTTACCGAGTTTTACTACCCCACCAGCAACTTCTATCATTTCGTTCTCAGAAGTGTAACCATTAAAAGGAGCATATTGCCAATTTTGAGGACGTTTCACTCTGTCAATTGGTAGTTGGCGAATTAACATCGAAGAAGTTTCAATGTGAATACGTTGGTGTTCAATCCCCATCATTAAAGCCCAAAGGGGATGATTAGGATGAATTGGCAGAGTAATTGGGGTTGTCTTAATTAGCTTGGAAATTACAGAATATGCTTGTTCTCGATATTCCCAAGTTTGCGCAACTTGTGGCCATTGTAGATGAGCGATCGCTGCATTCAACTCTTCTGGTTTTTCTGGATCTACTCCAATTTCAAACAATATTTCATACTCTGGATTGAGGCGTTTTTCTAATAACCCCACCTGAATTAATTTATTGATATAGAAAATAGCCGAATGTCCCAGATAAAAAATTAGAGGATTTCTTAAAGGGTCAGGATTGAGATAAAATGTCTCTTTCTCAACTAGACTTTTCAATAAAATATCTTCCATCTGCCAAGCATTCTCAAAGTAATCGAGGATAACTTGGTTATTGCAACTATTAAGTTTTGGAGGTTTAGCAGATTGCCGACTATTCATGGTTAAATTGCTATTATAGAACAATGAAACAAATTAATTATCTAGAAATTAGATTTGATTCTTGAATTTACTGGCGTATATATTAATTA
>CAXUOL010000907.1:0-2933 GCA_964252435.1 uncultured Nostoc sp. | reverse complement strand
GTTGCCCGTGAGGTGGGAACGGAAGGTAAATTAGGCGTACAAGCTTACGTTAGAGGAGTAGCTGGGACTTGGAAAGATTTAACAGATAACGTTAACTCAATGGCAGGGAACTTAACAGCACAAGTGCGCGGTATTGCCAGAGTTGTAACCGCAGTTGCTAATGGTGACTTAAAACGCAAACTGATGTTAGATGCTAAGGGAGAAATTGAAACCTTGGCAGAGACAATCAACGAGATGATTGATACTCTAGCGACATTTGCCAATCAAGTAACTACAGTAGCAAGAGAAGTGGGAATTGAAGGGAAGTTAGGCGGACAAGCTAGAGTTCCTGGCGCGGCTGGAACTTGGAAAGATTTGACGGATAATGTAAATGAACTTGCTGCTACACTGACAACTCAGTTGCGAGCGATCGCCGAAGTTGCTATAGCTGTAACTAAAGGTGATTTAACTCGTTCAATTGCCGTCGAAACACTAGGGGAAGTAGCAATACTCAAAGACAATATCAACCAGATGATTGCTAATCTGCGGGAGACAACGCAGAAAAATACTGAACAAGACTGGTTGAAAACTAACCTAGCCAAATTTACCAGAATGCTCCAAGGGCAGCGAGACTTGGAAACCGTATCTAAACTAATTCTCTCAGAACTAGCACCCTTGGTGGGAGCGCAACACGGCGTCTTCTTCCTGATGGAGTCTGGGGAAAATGTACCGTATTTGAAATTAATTAGTAGCTACGCTTACCGCGAACGCAGACATCTGGCTAACCGCTTCCACTTGGGTGAAGGTTTGGTGGGACAATGCGCTTTAGAAAAAGAGCGAATTCTGCTAACGGAAGTACCCAACGATTATGTCAGAATTTCCTCTGGTTTAGGAGAAGCCACGCCCCTGAATGCAGTAGTCTTACCTGTACTCTTTGAAGGACAGGTGACAGCAGTCATAGAATTAGCATCCTTTTGCCGCTTTAGCGAAATTCATCTGACATTCTTTGACCAACTTACCGAAAGTATAGCGATCGTCCTCAACACGATCGCAGCATCGATGCGAACTGAAGAATTACTCAAACAATCGCAATCTTTGGCTGAAGAACTCCAAACCCAGCAAAGCGAACTCCGGGAAACCAACCAGCGTTTAGAACAACAAGCCCAATCACTCAAAACCTCTGAGGATTTACTCAAAGGACAGCAAGAGGAACTGCAACAAACCAACGCCGAATTAGAAGAGAAGGCAGAGTTGTTGGCGATGCAAAAGCAAGAAGTCGAGCGCAAAAATCGGGAAATTGAACAAGCAAGGCTCTCTTTGGAGGACAAGGCTGAACAACTCGCCCTTTCTTCAAAATACAAATCAGAATTTCTCGCCAACATGTCCCATGAACTGCGGACACCGCTAAATAGCTTGTTGATTTTGGCGAAATTATTGACAGATAATATTGATCGCAACCTCACCGCCAAGCAAGTCGAATACAGCCAGACAATTTACTCAGCCGGTACTGACTTGTTGGCATTGATTAATGACATTCTGGATCTCGCTAAAATTGAATCTGGAACCATGTCGATTGACATGACCCAAATGCCATTAGCAGAGTTGGGCGATCAGATTGAGCGTACCTTCCGCCAAATAGCTCAAAGCAAAGGACTTGGTTTCGCAATTGAATTTACTCCCGAATTGCCAAACAGCATTTATACAGATGTCAAACGCTTACAACAGGTGTTGAAAAATCTCCTCTCCAACGCTTTTAAATTTACAGAGCAAGGAGAGGTACGCCTACGGATTGCGGTGGCCAAGCTAGGGTGGAGCAACAACAACGAAACCTTAAATAGTGCCCAGCTTGTAATTGCTTTCTCAGTCAGCGATACAGGCATTGGCATTGCCCCCGAAAAACAGAAAGTGATTTTTGAAGCATTCCAGCAAGCCGATGGCTCTACCAGTCGCAGATACGGCGGTACCGGCTTGGGCTTATCAATTAGCCGCGAAATTGCCCGTCTCTTTGGCGGCGAAATTAAATTAATCAGTCTACCAAGTGAAGGTAGTACCTTTACATTCTACCTACCACAATTGAGTGCTGAGTCTATATCTACACTCCCCACTCCCTACTCCCTACTCAGTACAGACGCGATTAATCGCGTCTCTACCCACTCCTCACTCATAAATGACGATCGCACGACAATAGAAAGAGGCGATCGCGTGTTACTAATTGTCGAAGATGACGTTAATTTTGCCCGTATCCTTCTAGATATGGCGCAACAGCAAGGATTCAAGGTGATAGCCGCCCAAACCGGTAGTACAGGTTTAATGTTAGCGCAGCAATTCCTACCTTCAGCCATTTTGCTAGATATTCGGTTGCCAGAAATGGATGGTTGGACGGTATTGGATCGTCTGAAACATGACCCAAATACCCGTCACATTCCTGTACATATCATGACAGTTGAAGAAGGAAGACAACGCGGTTTGCAACTAGGTGCGATCGCATATCTGCAAAAACCTTTAACCAGCGAGACAATATCTGAAGCGTTGAGCAAAATTAAAGGTTTTGTTGACCGCCAGGTGAAAAATTTATTGGTAGTCGAAGATGACGACACTCAACGGCTGAGTATTGTTGAGTTGATTGGCAACAGCGATGTTTCGACCACTGCTGTGGCTAACGGTGCAGCTGCTCTAGAAGCTATTCGCACCCAGCATTTTGATTGCCTTGTCCTCGATTTAGGGCTACCCGACATGACTGGGTTTGAACTAATTGAGCAGATAAAGCTTTTACCTAACGGCAAAACTTTACCAATTATTGTCTACACAGGTAGAGAAATTAGCAAAGCTCAAGAAACAGAACTTAGACGGATTGCCGAAACAATCATTATTAAAGATGTGCGATCGCCCGAACGTCTCCTCGATGAAACAGCATTATTTTTACACCGAGTCCAAGCAAATTTACCAGCACCCAA
>CAXUOL010000906.1:0-2938 GCA_964252435.1 uncultured Nostoc sp. | reverse complement strand
ATGTTGTATCAAGCTAATGACGCTGCGATAATCTAAAGTGTCTTCGATCGCGTCAGTTTTGGCCGCTGTGGAGATATCCAACCATAACCTTACATCCACCTCAAACCATTGTCCTAGCACCTGTTCTTCTGGTAGATACCCAGTGTAGCCATAGCCGCGAATTCCCGTTAAATGAATGCAGTCCATAAAAGTTTGAGAGCAAATTGTGCATTTTGTAGAAAGTTGAGCAAGTTTGCTTGGAGATTTTCTTTCCCAGAAACTCGCATGGCGGTGATGGAACCTAACACCGCATTGATGGATTTTAAATTGAATTTCCCTAGACAAAATCTAAAATTTAAGATTGTTTTATAGCTATGTTTGATTTAATGCCGATCGCTTATAGGAATGTTAATCAACTTTGGGCTTATATTTTAACAGAGACGCTAAAGCGGTTGGGATTAACTTGTGCGATCATTTGTCCTGGATCGCGCTCTACACCCCTAGCAGTTGCCTTTGCTCAACAAGCACCTGAGATTGAAGCGATTTCCATTCTTGATGAACGTTCCGCCGCCTTTTTTGCCTTGGGACAAGCTAAAGCAACCGGACGTCCAGTGGTACTAGTTTGCACTTCTGGTACAGCAGGAGCAAATTTTTATTCAGCAGTTATTGAAGCCTCATATAGTCGCGTCCCATTGTTGATATTAACCACCGATAGACCTCCAGAATTGCGAGATTGTCATTCTGGGCAAACTGTAGATCAATTGAGATTATATGGAAACTACCCAAATTGGCAAACAGAGTTAGCCTTACCCACCGCCGATCTGGGAATGCTAGCTTACCTACGACAAACAGTAATTCATAGCTGGGAAAGGGCGCAAACTCCTACAAAGGGACCAGTACATTTGAATATTCCCTTTCGCGATCCCTTAGCGCCTGTTCCTGATGGAACTGATTTGAGCTATTTGCAATTACAGTTTCACCCAGAAGACTTTTTCGCAGGAATAGCAAACACCACCCCATTCCCTATTCCCCATTCCCTACTCCCCATTCCCCAAGAGTGGAAAGAATGCGATCGCGGCATTATTATCGCAGGTGTTGCCCAACCCCAGCAACCACAGGAATATTGTAGAGCGATCGCGCAACTTTCCCAAACTCTCCAATGGCCCGTGCTAGCAGAGGGACTTTCCCCAATGAGAAATTATGCCGAACTCAACCCCTATTTAATTTCCACTTATGACCTGATTTTGCGAAATCAGCAACTGGCAAAGCAGTTAGCGCCCAAAATGGTGATTCAAGTGGGAGAAATACCTACGAGTAAAGAACTGCGTAACTGGATAGATGCAACCCAACCGCGACGCTGGGTAATTGACAACAGCGATCAAAACCTCGACCCTTTGCACGGGAGGACGACGCATTTACGGATATCTGTAGAAGATATAAAAGCAGAGGAGATAAATTTATCTTTCTCCTCAGACTATTTGCAGCAATGGTGTGATGCGGAAGCTAAAGTCAGGTTAGTTGTTGACCAGAGGATGGGGAAGATAGATGAAATAATTGAGAGTAAAGCAGCTTGGTTAATTTCTCAGATTTTACCGCCAGAAACGCCTCTGTTTATTGCCAATAGTATGCCTGTGCGGGATGTGGAATATTTCTGGAAACCGAATAATTTAGGAGTGCGATCGCACTTTAATCGGGGTGCAAATGGCATAGATGGCACATTATCCACTGCTTTAGGAATTGCCCATCGCCAGCAAAGTAGTGTGATGTTAACGGGAGATTTAGCGCTGTTACATGACACCAATGGTTTTTTAATTCGCAATAAGTTTGTCGGATATCTTACTATTGTGTTAATCAATAACAATGGCGGTGGTATTTTTGAAATGTTACCCATTGCCAAATTTGACCCACCATTTGAAGAGTTTTTTGGCACTCCCCAAGATATTAATTTTGCTCAGTTGTGCGCTACTTATAATGTGCAGCATGAATTGATTACTTCTTGGCAACAGTTGCAGCAAAGATTAAACCCACTTCCAACTAAGGGAATTCGGGTTTTGGAGGTGCGGACAAATCGCAAAGCAGATGCTAAGTGGCGACAAGAGAATTTAAGTAAGTTTGCCGTAGAGATTGCAATATGAACCATTCTATTAAAGTTGACTTAATCGCGTTATATAAAATATGGTGATTAGGTGAAATGCTTGTGGTATTAATAACCTTAGAATTGGATTTCATCTGGTTCTGAGGATGTTATTTCGCTAAAAATATCTCTATTAATATCAAACTCTATACTACTATCAGAATCTCCGTAACTTACCGATATCAGCAAAAGATACTGAGGCAAACTTCTTTCTTGCAGACTAAATAAATATTCAGATTCATAACCTTTTATGGCGTTGCATAATAGAGGGATGAATTGAGGTCATCTACTGTGCAATGTCCATACTGCGGAGCTACGGAAATTCGTAAAAACGGAAAGCGAAGAGGTAAACAAAATCACATTTGTACCAAATGCGATCGCCAATTTATTACTTTATTATTTGAAGTATCAAATTGTACCTACATAAATTGATTCATCCCTTCATTCAGCAACGCCGAATTTTTCTAGTAATGTAATCTTCTGACCAATCTGAAGGATAACTATCTAATATTTGTTGACGACAAATATTTTCTAATTCACTGTATAATGTCAGAAGCGACATTTGTAAAATACCCATACTTTTGAATTTTAAATTAATAAATTTTCCATTTTTAGTTTACCCAGTTGCTTGTATAAAATTGATGAACTGAAAAAGAAAAATGAGCGATCACTCTCCTTTTCTGTGTGAGATTTACCCTTTTAGTTAACCTTGTTTGTAACAACCTTTCCAAGTCAGCGATCGCAATCTCAATTCCAACAACGCCAAAGCAAACGCTTCCAACGTTCCTCAGCAATTTCACCAAATAGTCGTTTTAACAGTCGGAG
>CAXUOL010000905.1:0-2943 GCA_964252435.1 uncultured Nostoc sp. | reverse complement strand
ATGCCTACGATCGCTTATTCCTTGATTGTATGATGGGCGATCAAACATTGTTCACCCGCGCGGACGAAGTAGAAGCTGCTTGGCAGGTAGTAACGCCAGCCCTTTCCGTCTGGGATGCACCCGCCGACGCAAATACTATTCCCCAATATGAAGCTGGAACCTGGGAACCAGCAGAAGCAGAATTCTTAATTAACCAGGATGGCCGTCGCTGGCGCAGACTTTAGAAAGTTAGGAGTTAAGAGTTAGGAGTGATCAGTTAAGAGTGATAAGTTATAAATTATGAGTTTTTGAGTTAAGAATTTCAGTTATTCTAACTCCTAACTCCTAACTCCTAACTCCTAACTCCTAACTCCTAACTCCTAACTCCTAGCTCCTAACTCCTAACTTATTCAACAAACAAAGCTGACAACTCAAAACTACTATGGCTCCCCAAGCTTCTACAATTTATTCACTTCAGGCGCCAAAAGATATTTCGCTTAACGAAATAGATACGGAACTGAATCAAATTTGGCAAAGTTACGGCATTACTGGCGAAGGCGGTGGGCTTCCTGCTGCTACTCGCGCCACAACATTTACCTTAGTGGTTTACGAACCCGAAGAAACTCAGTATCTTTTGGCTACTTTGGGATTTTACAACGGCCCGCTTGATGGGATTTTAGGGCCTCAGATGCAAGCTGCTTTGCGGCAAGTGCAGACAAAATATGCATTGCCAAATACTGGAACAGCAACCCCTGAAACCCTGGCTATCTTGAGAGAAGAATTCATCAAACGTCAAGGAAATGGGGCTACGGGAGACAATGGTTCTATTGAACTTCCCAGCTTAAGCTTAAATGCCCCAAGCCCTAGAATTGCCGATGAAATTGCCCTCCGCAACCCTTGCCGCATCATTGCGCTATTTCCCATTACTGGCGAAGATAAAGGGGTCAAGGCTCAAGTTTCTGCCTATTGCCCGATCCAAAAGCAATCGTCAAGTACACTAGTTTGCTGCGAATACATCACTCTCAGTGGAACTGCTGCTGCTTTGGAACGGGTAGGAGGCATGATTCCAGCATTGTTGATTGGCGGCTTACCGAAGTTTCTTTGGTGGAAAGCAACACCAGACCCCAATAACAGTCTATTCAAGCGGCTGGCAGCCGTCTGCAATAATGTGATTGTGGATTCTTGCCGCTTTAACGAGCCAGAAAGTGATTTACTCCGCCTCCAAGAATTGGTGGAAAGTGGTGTTCCTTTGGCTGACCTCAACTGGCGTCGCCTCTCAGCATGGCAGGAATTGACAGCTGAAGCTTACGACTCACCTTATCGTCGGGCTGCCCTTGGGGAAGTTGACCGAGTAACTATTGATTACGAAAAAGGCAACCCCGCACAAGCACTGCTGTTTTTGGGTTGGTTGGCAAGTCGTTTAGGATGGCAGCCAGTTTCGTATAAAAAGGAAACCGGAGATTATGACATCACTCGCATTAACTTTATTGCCCAAGACCAACGGCAAGTAGAAACTGAATTAGCGGGTGTTCCCCTTGCTGATGTGGGCGAGATTGCTGGCGACTTGATTGCTTTGCGCCTCAGCTCGACCAATCCGAAGGCAGACTGTGGTACAGTAATTTGCTCGGAAACTGGTGGTTGTATGCGGATGGAAACTCACGGCGGCGCTCAATCTGCTGGTCTGTTTCAACAGGTGACTTCACTTTCAGAACAAAAGGCGGAAGCATTGGTGAGTCAGCAAGTACAACGCTGGGGTCGTGAGTCACTTTTTGAAGAAAGTCTGGGAGTGACAGCGAATATTTTCAAATTGGAAACAAATAGTTAGTTTCGCTTGGAAAGCATAAAAGTTACCAAAATTGCGAAAATCAACTACAAGCCCTTCAGATTTTTGGATATTTCAATAATCTGGAGGGTTTTTTATTTTCCTTGGAGGCAAGAGACGCTATGAATCGCCGTCTCTACAATACTCAGTCCTTTCTAGAAAAGACGATTTATCGCGTCCCGTCTTTGGCGATCAATAATTTTCATCAAAGTCTATTGAAAGGATACCTCGTATTTACCTCCACGCTCTAGGGCGCGTTTGTAAGCAGGTCGTCCGTGAATGCGCTCGACAAATTCTTTGAGCTTTGGCCGGTTCTTGACCTCTTCGGGGAGTGCAGCGACTACTTCCAGGGGAAAGCTCATTTGGATATCTGCGGCGGTAAATTCATTGCTTACAAACCACGTATTTTTACTTAGTTCGTCTTCTATATAATCAAAGTGAAGTTTAATTTGGGGCGCGACAAATCCGCTAACCACGCTGCTGTCACCTGCCCCAAAATTGTTCAATACCAGCCGCATCACCAGTGGTGGCATTGCAGAGCCTTCGGCGTAATGCAGCCAATACTTGTAGCGCAGATGCTCTGGCGTACCGGATGCTGGGACTAGTTGACCATTACCGTAACGATCAACTAAGTATTCGATAATTGCACCCGACTCAGTGATCGCCAAGTCTGCATCTGTAATTACTGGTGATTTGCCGAGGGGATGAACTTGGCGCAGCGACTCCGGTGCCATCATCGTCTTGGCATCGCGTTCATAGAATTTGATCTCGTATTCGATACCTAATTCCTCAAGTAGCCACAGCACACGCTGCGATCGCGAGTTGTTAAGATGATGCACAACTATCATAAAACGTTCCTCTTCTGATAGCTTATTGCTATCTGACTCTTGGCTAATTTCCAACTATACTATTAGACTTTTTCAGATCAACTCCCCTAATTGGCTGGTTTTCTTGTTTCTAATTGGTATAAGTTTGAGTTAGTCGGTTGGAGAAACTGGTGCATCTGCTTTTGCAAAAAGTGACGATAGACACACAGCCAATAATCGAAATAGTTGCTAGATAAAAACCTAATTTGTTTCATTTATGGCTTTAGTCATTGCTGGGGAACGTAGTGGGGTGGGTAAGACAACAGTCACGCTCAC
>CAXUOL010000904.1:0-2956 GCA_964252435.1 uncultured Nostoc sp. | reverse complement strand
ATCACCAATTCTTTTATGAGATGGCTCGGACTTTTTCATCGAAATGGCGAGATGAGCCAGGTTTTGTGATGAATAGTTCAGATATTGTGCCAGTACCGGGTGCGTCAATAATTTTTGATGATTGGTGCATACTGTACCATAAAATTTTGAATGATTTTGATAGCGATGTCTACGACGGGCGTAACTGCGGCACTGATGTAATTGCCCAAACTCTAGCTGTTAATAATCCCAAAACAGTATTATTAAGACCTGTGATTGAATCTGTTTGGGAAGCAATTGCCCAGGAAGATAATTGGCAACCTTTTTATGAGTTGATCAAAGCAATTCAGTCTAGGGGGTAGTTAGTAAAGGGGAATTGGGCATTAGTTAGGAGTTAGGAGTTAGGAGTTTTGTTTATCTCCTTGTCTCCATCTCCGTCATCTCCCTCATCTCCCCACTCCTAACTAAACTGCTGGGCATAAAACCGCGCATAGCGACGCTCTAGAGCTAATAATTCTTCATGGGTTCCTGATTCGACAATTTGTCCCTGTTCGAGAACTAAAATACGATCGCACCGTCTCACGGTCGATAAACGGTGAGCAATAATAAACACTGTCCGTTTTTCCATCAATCTTTCCAGCGCTTCCTGTACCAGTGCTTCTGATTCAGAATCTAATGCTGATGTCGCCTCATCAAGAATCAAGATTTGGGGATTGAGCAAAACAGCACGAGCGATCGCAATTCTTTGTCTTTGTCCACCTGATAAGTTTACCCCACGTTCGCCTACCCAAGTCTTATAACCCTCTGGCAGTTGGCTAATAAACTGATGGGCATTAGCAATTTTCGCCGCCTCTTTAACTGCTTTTATATCAAAAATATATTGTCCAAAGGCGATATTTTGGGCAATTGTCCCCGAAAACATGATGGTTTCTTGAGGAACAATCCCAATTTGTCGCCGCAGACTATGCAATTTCACATCTCGAATATCAACATCGTCAATGAAGATTTGACCAACTTCAGGATCGTAAAAACGGGGTAAAAGATTCACAAATGTGGTTTTACCAGCGCCAGAAGCACCCACAAGAGCGATCGCTTCACCTGGCGATACTAATAAACTGATATCTTTTAAGACAGGTTCACCTGGTTTATAGGCGAAGGAAATATGACGATATTCTACCTTGCCGTTGACTGGGGGGAGAGCGATCGCATTTATCTTTTCGATCACCGTCGGCTGAATTGCCATCAATTCAAAAACGCGGTCAACAGATGCTTCACCCTGCTTAAATTCGTTGTAGTTGTTAGTAGTATGACCAATGGGATCAATTAACAGCGCCGCCGCCGCCAGATAACTGAAAAAATTCGCCACTGTCAAGTTACCTTGGGAAATTTGCCAAGCTCCTACAATTAGTAACGATAAGGCACTTAAGGCTTCCAGAAATCCGATAATGGGAATCTGAATTGCTTTTAGCTGTTCGGCTGAGTATTTGGCTTTGAGACTGCGTTCTGCTTCATGGCCAAAGCGGGCAATTTCGTAATTTTCGGCAGCAAAAGCCTGTACTAAACGAATACCGTTGAAAACTTCCGCGAGGATGGCTGATAAACCCGACACCCGATTTTGACTTTTTAAGGAATATTTGCCCAAGCGTTCGCCAAACCAGCCGATTAAAATACCCATCAGTGGTGCAACAATCACCGTTGCTAATGTCAGTTGCCAATTTAGATAAATCATGTAAATCGGAATTGCTAGCAACTGTAAAATACAGGGGATAAAGTCGTGAAATACTTTATTTACCACTTCGCCAACGCGGTCAACATCTTCGGTGAGGCGGTAAGATAAATCACCAGCTTTTGCCGTTTCAAAATAGCTGAGATTTAGCTTTTGAAGATGTGCGTAGACTTGCTGGCGGAGATGAAAAGCAACTCGCAAAGCAGCTTTCGCCATATACATATCTTGTATAGACTGAAACAAGCCTCGAACAAGAAATACTAAAGCACAACTGCCAGTTATTTGAGCGATCGCTACTACATTACCTTGAGCAAAGGGAATTGCCAATTTACCGGCGAGATTAATTAATACTAATGTCGCCAGCACGTATCCCAAGATCCCAATAAGTCCCTTGGTGAGGGTTTGCCACTGGAGTCGGATATAAGGTAGCAGTTGCCAGTAATTAGAACGCGTTTTCAAGCTCGAAAGTCCACAGCGATATTTTACTTTGTTTGACGCTAGCAGTTTTTAGTGAGTTTCTGAACACTTAACTAATTAGTTACAAACTGTTTTAGCGTTCTTCTATTATTGAAGTGGAATGTTCATTCGTGGGGTCTTGCTTTATGAAACTGGAAGAGTATTTCAACACCCTTGCACCAGATGACATCCGACTCAAAGGAACCCGCATTGGGATTGAGAGCATTCTTTACGAGTATATCTATCGCTGCAAAACACCAGAAGAAATTGCCGGACAATTTCATACGGTGACGTTGGAACAGGTTTATGCCACGATTTTGTATTACTTGCATCATCGTTCAGAGGTTGATGCGTATCTGGTAGATTGGTTGGAATTTTCCCGAACCATGCGCGAAGAACAACAGCAAAATCCGTCTCCTGCCAGGATGAGGTTTCGGCGGATGCAGGAAGAAAACGCTCCAAAGCATTTACAGGAAAGCTAATGGCAATCCGGTATCTGTTGGATGAACATCTAAGTCATACATATCGCTCCCAACTTGTGCGGCGCAACCCTGAATTGCTCGTGCGAATCATTGGGGATTTAGATGTGCCACCCAAAGGCACTCCAGACCCAGAGATTTTGATTTGGTGCGAAACCAATGGATTTATTTTGGTGACGAACAACCGTAAGTCCATGCCCGGACATTTGGCTGACCATTTAGCTTCAGGTCGCCATATGCCTGGAATATTCACCATCGATGCAAACCAAAGCATTGGACAAACTGTTGAAGAATTAATCATCATTGTGGCAGCTTC
>CAXUOL010000903.1:0-2958 GCA_964252435.1 uncultured Nostoc sp. | reverse complement strand
AGCGATCGCTTACTTTTATCTAGTAGCACATTCCCTTCTGGCCAATGTACTTGCAAGTTTCCTGACTGAATTGGTGCAATGTAGACTTGACATAACAACTCGCCTAAATCATTCTTAAGAATAACGCGATCGCAATCTTTTAAACCCAACAATGCCGCATCAGCAGCATTCATTAGCACCGCCTCTCGCATCGCCCCAGTAATTGCATCCTTGCGTTCCTGCACCATACTATTAAATTGTTTACCTCGGCGCGTTGCTAATAAAAAATAACCTTCTGGTAATTCTCTTTGGCGTGGCAATAATACGCCAAAGTGTGCTTTCCCATCGGGTGTGGGGAAATTCCAACCAAAGCACAAATGCGAGCCACCATATTGAAATTGATCGCCAGCTTGCTGTAAGTGTTGAATACCAGCATATTGGGGGACGACTTGAGCAATTTCTTGACGGATAGCAGCTGTGTTAGCAAAAGTCAGCTTATCTGCCAAATCTGGTTTTACCCGCTTTGCCAATTCTAAAAATACTTCCCACTCTGGACGCGCTTCTCCAATGCGCGGCCCCGGAATTTCTGGACTGAAAATTACCCGGCGTTCGGTGTTAGTTTCTGTGACTCCTCCTGGTATTTCGTAGCGAGTTGTTGCAGGTAACAGCACCACAGTATCAGCAGGTTCTACCAACATTTGGCTGGAGAGAACAATATCTATATGTACCCGTAGAGGTATTTGCTTCAGCGCCGCTTCCACATAATCTGGTTCTGGCAGCACTTCTAAAAAATTCCCACCCACAGAAAACAACACATCTAATTGCCCTTGATGTGCGGCGTTAATCATTTCTGGAGCAATTAAACCTTTACTTGTCGGCACTTCAAAGCCCCAATGTTGACTCAATTGGGCAGCATTTTCTGGAGTGATGGGTTTACCACCAGGAAATACTGTCGCGTAACATCCCATCTCTGCACCACCCTGCACCCCAGAGTGACCGCGAATTGGCATTAAACCGCAGCCTTCCCGACCGACAAAACCTTTGGTAAGAGCTAGATTAATGATACTTCGCACGTTATCTTCGCCGCATTCATGCTGAGTAATGCCCATACTCCAAACAAATACGGCTTTATTAGCTTCTTTGACCATTTTGGCAAAGGCGTACATTGACTCGCGAGATGTTCCAGAAAGCCGTTCTAATTCTTCCCAAGATTGGCTCTCTAACGATGCTTTGAGTTCAGCAAAGCCAACTGTGTATAAATCTGTAAATGACTGGTCTACCCAGTTGTTAGCAATTATATGTTTAATAGTGCCATTTAAAAATGCTATATCCCCGCCCATATTAATTAAGAAGAAGTCTTCGGCAAACTTTGTACCGAAAACGGCACTTTCTACAATTGAGGGAACCCAGTAACGCTCCATTCCTGGCTCACGGTAAGTATTAATAACTACAATTTTAGTGCCAGCTTTCTTAGCATAATGGAGATATTTAACAGTAACAGGCTGATTATTGGCAACGTTGGAGCCAATGAAGACTAATAAATCAGTACCAATCCAGTCTTTATAAGAACAGGTGGTAGCCCCAGCACCCAAAGCAGCTTTTAATCCTGCTGTACTGGGAGAATGGCAAATGCGGGCAGCATTATCAATATTATTGCTTCCCATTGCTCGTACAGCTTTTTGGGTGGTATAATAAGTTTCGTTGACAGTACCGCGACTGGTAACATAGAAACTGAGACGGTCTGGTGTAGTAATGCAGATGCGATCGCTAATTACCCCTAAAGCTTCATCCCAACTCACACGGCGAAAGCCTTTTTCCCCTCGTTGACGAATCATCGGGTACGGGAGTCTTCCCAAGTCTCGTAATTGGGCACTTTTTTGCTTTTGCAACTGCGAAACATCTTCCAATAGCACAGGGTCAAAAGCTGGCATAGTATTCATCTGCAACAACCGCAACCGGACATTGCAAAGATGAATACCATCTAAAGTCCAATCCTTCATCCCGGTTGTTCCGAGAGCGCAACCATCGCAGACACCTTTATTTAGGATATTCCACGTGTATGGTAGTTTCTTACGAGATAGCCAGATTGCCCGAAATACCTCCCAATAGTTGTTAGGGTACTGTTCGCCAATCCCGAAAGGCTTCCAACTTGCCCAGTGCTGGGGTGTCCAGTGCTTTTTGGGTTTAGGTAACATGATGCAATGTATGTAAGTGGCTGGATTCTTCAAGGCTAGCGTTTTAAGTAGCATTTAAGTAGCAGGCGGTTAAAAATTTAGACATAGAAGGTAAAAACTGAGAAGATTAACTTCTTGTGTCTTAACGACAACTTAAATGTTTATAGGCACAACTTCAGCCGTAGTAACAACACTTTAAGCGTTACTTATAGCATTTGGAACGTTATTAACCACAGTTTGCGGATCGATAATAACAGCTTAAGCTGTAGTAACAAAAACTTAAACCTTACTTATCACACCAGGCTCATTGATAAGTAAGGTTCAATTCGTAATCACAACAACTTAAACCTTACTTATCACACTAGGAACGTTATTAACTTGATACAACTTGTGTGTACACCGTAGCCTTTGCAAGGGGGGATTAAGGGGGGTAAATCCAGGGTGTAGGCTTCATTACCAAGATGTGTATACACCGTAGCCGTTGGGAGAGGGTAAAACGTTCTCACCAAGTGTGTTTCACGTTAAGTTGACACCAATGGGCAGTGCCGTGCCCCTACACCCCGCGATATAATGTTGTTCCGCATCTGAATGGGAACCGCTATAACTGATGAGCCGTCAATAGAGAATATTTTCTAAATTTTTAAAGCAGTAGTTCCAATAAAAATCCCTGCCACAGATGACAGGGATAGCAATTTTTAGTCAAAACTTGTCTCTTAGCTAACAAAATCTTTGTGAGCAGCGACAAGCATTTGAGCTTGCCTTAAAACGTTTCCGAATAAATAAAAAGGAATCTGCCAAGCTGCAA
>CAXUOL010000902.1:0-2964 GCA_964252435.1 uncultured Nostoc sp. | reverse complement strand
AGTTAGGAGTTAGGAGTTAGGAGTTAGGAGTTAGGAGTTATTCTCCCCTCTGCCCTACTCAGCACTCAAAACTCGGAACTCAGCACTCTTGAAGGGCATTGGCCATTGGGAATAGCATTTAATCGCTAGTGCTTTATTTTTGAATTGTTAATAGGTTGACTAACGAAGTAAAATCAAACTTTTGACTGGCGACAATTATTAAGCCTCAAGTCTAGAGTAGGAACATTGTGTATAGTGTCTACCACCATGAAAGTTCCTGCGCGTTTTTTGCTGCCAGTTTTTTTAATGACTTTGGCAGCAGCCTGTAACCAGACTCGCGCTAACTCAGATAATCCTACACCTCAAAAATCTGTACCTTCTACCCAACTGACACAGAATCCTACACAGCCAAAAAATATTGTCCCGACTGAAGCACTTTCACCTACACCCATCCGAATCAATCTGAAGAATTTACCAGCACCCTTCGCAACAGAAAGCGCTTCCAAGCGGCCTGAAGTTGTGCCCATTCCCCAAAATCCGGTGCTGCGTGTACCACAAGGCTTCACAGTAAATGTCTTTGCTGAAGGTTTAGATGCCCCACGTTGGCTAGCTTTAACTCCCAGTGGTGATGTCTTAGTGACTGAAACTGGGCAAAATCGCATTCGTCTGTTGCGTGACAGCAATGCTGATGGTGTAGCTGACGTTCGAGAAACTTTTGCTAGTAAAGCAAGCGGACTCAATAGACCCTTTGGGATGGCTTTTGCAGGTAATTCCTTTTTTCTGGGGAATACAGATGCTGTGGTGCGTTTTCCCTATACTCAAGATCAAAATAAGATTACAGGTAAGGGGGAAAAAATCACCGACTTGCCTGCTCAAGGTTATAACAATCATTGGACGCGCAATGTCGTTATCTCGCCCGATCGCAATAAATTATATATTTCAGTTGGATCGGGAACTAATGTAGATGAAGAACCCCTACCACGGGCTTCGATACAGGTGATGAATTTAGATGGTTCCCAGCAGCAAACTTTCGCTTCCGGCTTGCGTAACCCTGTTGGTTTAGACTTTCATCCTGTAACTAAGGAACTTTATACCACTGTCAACGAACGGGATGGAATTGGTGATGATTTGGTGCCAGACTATCTGACACGCATTAAACAGGGGGCATTTTACGGCTGGCCCTATGCTTATCTAACACCAAACAACCTCGATCCACGCCAAAAGACAGATGACAAAAGTAAACGTCCTGATTTAGTAGCCCGGACTCAAACGCCAGATGTGCTGTTCCAGGCGCACTCAGCAGCATTGGGTTTGCAGTTTTATGATGGTAAAACGTTTCCCAAAAAATACCGGAACGGTGCTTTTGTGGCTTTTCGTGGTTCTTGGAACCGCGATCGCGGCACTGGTTATAAAATTGTATTTGTTCCCTTCGATGCTAAAGGGCGATCGCTGGGCTACTATGAAGACTTTCTCACAGGATTTTTGCTAAATCCTTCTGTACCAAGTACTTGGGGACGACCTGTAGGTTTACTCGTGTTGCCAGATGGTAGCCTACTACTAACAGAAGAAGCCAATAATCGGATTTATCGGATTCAGTATACGGGGGAGTGAATAATTCAAAATTAATAAATTCGGGGATAGAATCTGTTCGCTGGGGCCGCTTAATCGCCGTCAATAAATTGGCGGCGAGTGTCAATGATAAATACTAATACTTATCTGGTTGAGAAATTGATTATGACTCCCAATGAAAATAATACTCAGTCAAATATCAACGAATTATCTCCACATTCAGGTACACGATATTGGGGTGAGGTAGAGGTAATCGAGGAGGGAGAAACCTATAGAATTAGTCGTGTGGAAATCAAGCCCAGGCATGGCATTAAACCACAAATTCATTATCACCGGAATGAACATTGGGTTGTAGTTTCCGGTGTGGCAAAGGTGACTTGTGGCGATACAGAAATATTACTGAATCGAAACGAATCAACTTATGTCCCCGCAGCAACTCTACATAAGGTAGAAAATCCTGGGCATATTCCGCTAGTTATTCTGGAAATTCAAAATGGTGAATATTTGGGTGAGGATGATACTGAGCGCCCTTATGACTTAAATTTGGTCAAACCTGTAGCTGAAGGTCAGTAAGGGCGGGGGATGAAGGGGAGCAGGGGAGTATAATTAATGACAAATGACAAATGACAAATCCCCAATGACCCATTTCCAATCAAAACCACCCTTCTTGTTCTAGGGTTTCAATCAGTTGCAAGCCACGGGGATCGCCCACTCCTAATAGTGAGGCTTTGGCGTCTTCCCGGACTCCTAAATCTTGATCTTCGGCAAAGGCTTGAATTAGGGCATCGATCGCTGTGGCATAAACTACATTAGAAGGCAATTCGCGGCACAGTTGACCAATTGCCCAAGCACTGTTACTTCGCACTGCTGCCACGGGATCTTGGACTAAGGCTTCGATTAATGGTGGTATTGCCCCTATAACTGCTTCATAACCGACTTCTGCCATCTGTGCTAAGGCACTAGCAGCCCACAAACGCACTGCGGAAATGTCGGTTTTGAGGGCGTTTGCTAAAGGTGCTAAAGAACGGCGATCGCGACAGTTTCCTAAAGCCCAAACTACACCTTTACGCACATAGCCATTCCAATCACTGTTTAGTTGAGCAATTAACGGACTCACTGCTTCTAAACTGGGATTGCGTCCGATGCCATAAGCTGCACTTACCCGCACTAAGGGACAGGTATCAGTTAACAGGCGAATTAGATGGGGGGTAGCACGCGCATCTTCTATATCACAAAAAGCACGTGCAGCTAACATTCTTTGCTGGGGCTGGGGATTTTCCAGCAAGGCTAGCATCACCTCTGGATCTGGCTTTGCCACAACTGATTCGGCAGTTAGCGGCTCTATTTTATCTAAGGGGCTTTCTAGCTCCTCCTCAATATCGAGTAGGCTTAGATCGTCTTCGTCATACATAATTT
>CAXUOL010000901.1:0-2966 GCA_964252435.1 uncultured Nostoc sp. | reverse complement strand
GGCAACTTGATATAGCAAGCGGATTTCTGTGAACCATGAATTAGAATCCCCGACCTTTCACGGCGGGGAGTATGTCAACCTTCTTAATGTCTCGCGCTCTGCGCGATCATTTTTTTTAAAATTTTGTTTGGATGAATGATTTACCTATAATACAGAAAACATACGATTTAATCAAGTGGTATGTGCCAATTTTAAACCGTCTGCCTAGAGATCATAAATTTTTACTAGGAAATCGGATTATTACAGAACTATATGACCTATTAGATGGTTTAATTGTAGCACGGTATGCAAGGCAAAAATTAGCTCAATTAGAAAACTTAAATAGCAAGCTAGATATTTTACGTTATCAAACTCGGTTACTTTTAGAGTTTAACTTAATTAAAACAGAGCGTTATGAATATGCCCAAAAACTATTAAATGATATTGGCATCAATCTGGGTGGATGGATTAAACAGCAAAAAATTAAACCAAGTACTTCTAATTAAACCAGGCAATTAGAAATCGTGGCTATACAGACAAAACCCGCCTGCGCGGGTTAATCTAAATGAAAAGATATGGAAATCTTTGGAATGAAATTATAGCATTTGAGAATTTGCTATCAGCCGCCCAGCAAGCACAGCGGGGTAAACGTTTCCGAGAAAATGTTTTAGAGTTTAACTACAATTTAGAGCAAGAGTTATTTCAACTGCAAGAAGAATTACAGTCAAAAACATATTCTCCTGGGAACTACACTACATTTCAAATTTTTGAACCAAAACCGCGAATGATTTCAGCGGCTCCTTATCGGGACAGAGTTGTGCATCATGCTCTCTGTAACATAATTGTTCCCATATTTGAACGTACATTTATCAGTGATTCCTACGCCAATCGTATTGGTTTTGGCTGCCATCGCGCTTTACGCCGCTTTACAAAATTTGCTCGTTCAAACCGTTATGTTTTGCAAGCTGATATTCGTAAATATTTTCCTAGCATCGACCATGAAATTTTAAAGTCGCTTCTGCAACGTAAAATCAAATGGTAGGCTGCAAAGTCGAACAGTTGTCCGATTCATCTAATTTCACGAAGAAACAGCTTTCAAATGTGAGCCATGATGAGATAAGTAGTTCGAGTTAATCACCCGATTTCGCCCAGAAGTTTTCGCCTGTAACAGACATTGATCGGCACGATACAGCAGACTCTCTCCTTTCTCATCATCCTCAGCTTGCAGAGAGGCTGTACCCAGGCTAATGGTGACATTAATTGTCAGTTTATTGTTGAGTGCAAATGGTTCGTCGCTGACTACGCGATTGAGACGACGGGCTACTAATAGTGCTTCGTCATCGGTAGTGTTAGCTAGAAGAATTACAAATTCTTCGCCACCATAGCGGAATGCTGTATCTTGACAGCGCAGATTGTGGCGCAAACGCTGACATAATACTTGCAAAATGCGATCGCCTACTAAATGCCCGTGAGTATCGTTAACTTTCTTAAAATGATCTACATCCAGAATAATCAAACTCAAGGAAGTTTTTTGAGTCCTAGCTCTTTGAATTTGCCTGGGCAAGTCCCATTCTAAAGCACGACGATTATTTAATTCTGTCAACGAATCTGCTAAGGCGATCGCAGATAACATATCATTTGTCCGAATCAAATCTCGGTATTTTTGTGCTTTCCGCAAACCAACTGTCAATTGAGCAAGTATTAGTCCATGATTGGCAGTCAACTCTGCCAAGCTATAATCTGTTTTTTCTTCAATAAGATGCCAAATATATGCATCGGCTCCTTGCTTTAAGGCCGCAGCACTCATCTCCAATTCCCTTTGCCAACCCTTATTTCTATCAGTCAGCTGCTGGGAACGATCCTCGAAGAGAATACAATATATCCACGATAGTTTTGTCTGATCTTTCAACCAACCGCAGAGTTCCATACTGCCATCTAGGCTAGCTTGCACCAGGATTATATCGGGGGGTGTTGTTTTAATCCGCGACACTGCTTGCTCCAAATTGTCTATAACTTCTACACTAAAAGCAGTCGCATAACGGATCTGATCTGGAAGTGTGGCGATAAAATTATTTTTTCCAAAGATCAGAATAGAAATATTCATTGCTTTATTTTTTATCCTATTTAAATTTTAAATAAATTCACTTGGGTAACTACTGCTCTTGTCGTCTAATACTAAATATGATGTTCTAAGCTAAATTATCTTTTTTGACATCTTCTTTTTTGAGCATCGATTATATCAATTCTCTGTGAAGCTGCACATTATTTTTACCCCTCCCAACCTCCCCGATGCCTTGGAGAGGTGCCGCAGGCGATGGGGTTCTTTCTATGCGTCTTCATAAAGAATTGGTATTAGATAGTTAACTTCCAAAATTAATTTCACTTTAAGACTTTATATTTACTACTAATTTACTACTACAGTTTCGGAAATATTCATTTCTAACAACTAATGTCTTCTTTACAGTTTATTTTTAAAACAGTAGAAATACTGAATATTATTTAAATGTATAAAAACTATTGCTGTGGTTTCTTAAGTACTATTTCCCTGATGGAATTACCGAAATAAATAGTTTGTAATAACCATTGCATTACGTAGCTAAATTTATTCTCAAGTAGAAAAAGAAAGAAAATATAAATTTTTTTCATTTAATTATCAAATCCAAAATTTTATTATGTAATTAAAAATGTTAGTTTCCATAAAGTTTTTTAGCATTTTCCTTTACAAACTAGTCTTTTATCAAATATTAAAAAAGTATTTAAATTTTATATAAAATATACAGTAAAACTACTTACTGCAATGTACAGTAGCTTTTTGAGGCTTACCTACCCTCTAAATAAAGACAGAAGTTGTCGCGTAAAATTTATAACTTAAGTAAAATTTAACAACCCAAACAATGCGTTAGTAGGAGAAATAAAATATTTCTGCCTACACTTTATCTAGATTTATCTATTTACTTAATTCACGTCTTTTTTATAAAGACGGGGAA
>CAXUOL010000900.1:0-2975 GCA_964252435.1 uncultured Nostoc sp. | reverse complement strand
TCGAATGTGTTAATTAACACTTCCTTGAGGTTATGCCAAATGGTTTTCATGGTTTTCGCCAATTTATTAAACGTCTACAAGGTGTTAAACAATATGCTGCTTTATTATCTTTTACATTTCTTTATACTCTGTTACTGATATTTTTTCAAAGAGATTTTTTGCAATTTATCTAAGTGCAGCGTATTTAGCGATCGCTGGCGATAAATCTCATAAAGCGCCATACCCGCTGCTACAGAAGCATTCAAGCTGGGAGTCTTACCCTGTAGAGGAATCGATACTAAAAAATCACAGGAGCGTTGAGTTAACATACTCAGACCTTCACCTTCTGAGCCGATTACCAAAACGATTGGGCCGGTGAAATTGACTGTATGCAAAGGTTCGCTGCCACTTGCAGCAGTGCCGTAAATCCAAAAGCCAGCTTCCTTTAATTCTTCTAAGGAACGGCTGAGGTTGACAACTCTAGCTACAGCAAAATTTTCTAAAGCGCCTGCTGCCACTTTCATAACAGTGGAAGTGATCCCAGATGCCCTTCTTTGAGGAATTACCAATCCTTGAGCGCCTATTGCTTCGGCAGTGCGAATAATTGCTCCCAAGTTGTGGGGATCGGTAATTCCGTCAGCTACGACAATTACAGCATCGGTTACAGATTTGCACTGCTCAATTAGATCGGGCAATTCGATGTAAGCGTAGGGAGCAATTTGTGCTGCCACACCTTGGTGATTACCGCCGTTGGTGAGATAGTCTAAACGTTTGGGTTCAACCTCATCAATAACTGTGCCATTTTCCTTTGCTTGCAAGAGGAAATGGTGAAAGCTGGGATCGTACCGCAGACGGGTAGTAATCCAGAGACGATTGAGATTGCGCTGATTTTGCAATGCACTCAATACTGGATGACGACCATAGATGAGATCGCTATCTTCTTCTGTCGGTTGTGTAGATACAGACGGCTGGGAGAAGTTGCTATTTCGATGTTGGGAGTTGCTATCTATTTTCTTGGGATTGCGAGCCGGATTAACAACAGAGATGGTGTTGCCATCTACTTTTCTGGGATTGCGAGTCGGATTCGCAACAGAGATAGGGTTGCTATCTATTTTTCTGGGATTGCGAGTCGGATTCGCAACAGAGACAGGGTTACTATCTATTTTTCTGGGATTGCGAGTCGGATTAGTAACAACACGCTTACCTTTAATTTTTACGGGTTGTCCCCGATTGGGTTCGCTAGAAGTCTTGACTTTTCTGGGTTTATTCTGCATTTGAGTTATGGATATAGCGTATGGTTGATCTTCCGATTCCCTCAATTTTTTGAACCTAATCTAGTGTTGTGGCTACTGCGAAATCGAGTTTTCACTCTTTTTCTAGATGAAGTATTTGCAACAGTTCGGTTAGACGTTGGTAATCGGTGATATATAAGTAGCCTATTAAAGTTTCTAGACTAGTTGCCTGTTGATAAATTTCGGGATTAAGTCGCTTAGGGCGTCCTGTTGCGGCGTTTCTACCCCGTCGGACAATTTCTAATTCGGTATCCCTGAGATGAGGAATTAGCGATCGCAAATGTAGCGCTTGTGTTTCTGCTCTTACCTGCTCCACTACCAGACGATGATAAATTCCTGACCGCTGCAATGGCAGCAGATAAAGCATTCTAACATACAACTCATAAATTGCATCCCCCAAATATGCTAAAGCACTAGGAGAAATTTGTTGCACTTGTGAGAGGGAAATCTGTTGGAATGGCTCTGTGGTTGCCAAGAGTGCTTCTGTCCAAGACAAACCCTGTTTGGGAGTTTCATCTTGTCCATCTAATAGCTCTTCCTCCTGTGACTTCACAAATAAATCATTCCTTGACGGGCTACATTTGGCAGGCATTCTTCGCAAAGACTGATTTTTCTGAAGTATGCCGTGATAGTATACTTAGCATAATCAATACTATCAAAATTACTTCCTAATTTCATTTTTTTGATTGAGAGTTGGCATTTTAAATCACCCTGATGTCAACATCTATAAACCAAATTTCGCTTACTTCTTGTGGTCTTTGCCTAAGATGGGGTAAAATTTGGACATCAAATTCACGCTTTTACTTGGTAATATTGCCATACTTACTTAGTAAGCGACAACTTTTAACTATACAGTATCTAGTCAAGTCTATTTATAAACAAATCTAATGGCTTTGTATTTCTTACAACAAATATCTTAGACTTGATTATTTATCCAATATTCTAGCCAACGATTACATACCCAAGAGTTGGGTGTCTATATCTTTAGTTATTACTCAACTTCAAACATAATAGCTTAACTGGCTTTATCCCTCTCCCGCAAGGAGAGAGGTTTTCTGCCAGAAGTTTTAAAAATTAAGCTATCCGATATTGAATCTGGATAGCTAAATTTAACTCTCAGGTCGAGCAATCAAGACTACTTGACATTTTCTAGAGCGTCTTCAACTGATTTTTGCAGGGAGAGAAACTTCTCTAGGCGAACAAGCTTGACCGTTTGAGTTACGCGGGCATTCGTGACAATTTGCAAAGTGCCATCAGCAGTTTGAGCCTGCTTGGCTAGCTGCACCAGAGCACCCAAGCCAGAGCTATCAACAAAGTCAATTTGTGAGAGATCCAAAATAATGTGCTTAGGACCCTCGTCTATCTTGCTGCCAAGTGTCTTGCGAAATGTCGGCTCAGAAAAAGCATCTAACAAACCTGTGAGGCGGAATAGCTGACAGTTATCCCGGACTTCACGAGTGCCCCTCAGGCTAACGGTTAGATTCAGTGGCTCAGCAATAATTCCCTCCTCATGAGTTAAAGTGAACGCTCAAGTATAGATGGTTTTTGAGCAAGTTGTCTACAATCTACTGGAATAGGGGATTGGGGATTGGGGATTGAGGAGTGAGGAGTTAGGAGTTATGAGTTTTTTCTATTTTGCCGTTGGGCCCCCGGGTGACCCATGCCCAATGTCCATTCCCCCATCCCAATTTCCGATATTTAGCA
>CAXUOL010000899.1:0-2977 GCA_964252435.1 uncultured Nostoc sp. | reverse complement strand
GTTTGACCCAAATTCAAGGGCAAAATTGAAACTCCTTCCAAGCGGGACTGTACCCAACCTTCTCCCCAGTACCATTCGTGGAACCCGTCAATGCCTCCGCTGAGTACTAAGCGAAGGCAGTTGGATTTGACAACGTTTACTTGATGATGAATCGCCACTGGCCCAGTCCAGGTTGTAAACTGGAATCCGGGAAGTAGTTCTTCTGGCATTCCAGGCGCAAAACGTTGCCCTAAAAGCCATTTTTTTAATTGCACGGGATGCAGCAGACTGTCACGAATTGCATCTGTTGATGCTTCGATTTCGATCCGCAGTTGGCTTTGTTGAAAATTACCCAGCATTTTTCTCGGATTACCTAAAGATAAGACATCGCTATTTCTAATATTGCAAATACAATCACTGATTATGACTAGGTGACTTTTCTCGCAGCAGAGAACTTAGAATAGAAAAAGTGAACTTGTTAAGAAATGTAAGGTTATTCATGGCGGATCAGTTAATTCGTGCAACAGCAGCCGAAGGTGGAATTCGTGCCGTAGGTGCGATCGCCACACGTTTAACAGAAGAAGCACGGCAGCGCCACAAGCTTTCTTATGTGGCAACGGCAGCACTGGGTCGGACTATGACGGCGGGCTTGTTAATGGCTTCTAGTATGAAGCGAACTGGATCGAGGGTGAATGTCCGGGTAAAGGGCGATGGGCCTTTGGGTGGCATATTAGTAGATGCAGGCTTAGATGGTACGGTACGCGGATATGTTGGGAATCCATCTGTAGAATTGCCTCCCAACGCCAAAGGTAAATTAGATGTTGGTGGTGCTGTGGGTAGCGGCTACCTCTACGTTGTGCGAGATATCGGTTATGGTTATCCTTACTCTAGTACGGTAGAACTAGTTTCTGGTGAAATTGGTGATGATGTAGCTCATTATCTGGTGAATTCCGAACAAACACCTTCGGCTTTAGTTTTAGGTGTGTTCGTGGGAGCAGCGGGAGTAACTGCTGCTGGAGGGTTACTGATACAAGTATTGCCCAAAGCCGCCAGAGACGAAGCCTTAGTAGAAATGTTGGAATCACGGGTTGCTGGTCTAGCAGGATTTACACCGTTGTTGCAAGCTGGGAAGACGCTACCTGAAATCTTTGGTGACTTATTGGGAGACATGGGGTTGGAAATCTTTTCTGAACGCCAAATGTTGCGCTTCCACTGTGGTTGCTCTTTCGATCGCGTTTTGGGGGCACTAAAGATTTTGGGAGAAGCTGAACTGCAAGATATGATTATTAAGGATGATGGTGCTGAGGCAACTTGCGACTTTTGCGGCAACGTCTACCAGGCAAGTAGCGATCAGTTAGCTCAACTAATTTCCGATTTGCAAGCCGAATCTGCTGTCTGAGGATAAAGTATAAAATAGCACTGATTTTTGAGATTGATAATGGTACTCTGTGGAGAGAGATAATCAAAAAAGTAGCTTTTTAATGACGAGAAAGTTACTATGTCAACAATGGAATTATCAACCTAAAACAGAGCGCTATTCAATTATTTTGGTGTGAGAGATGACAGAGCGGGATATTCCAGACAGTTGGTCAAGAGCCAGTGGAAGAGAGCCAGATCAAAGCCAAAGATTATCCCGAACAGAACAATTCGGTGAAACTCAGCCATTTGATGTCCCAGCTACTGGTTCTACCTCCAAGTCAGTGAAGCGGCGAAAAAAAAACCATACGAAAGGATTACCTATAAATAGTCATTCAGAAGAAACTGCCCAACTCAATAGTACTTCTGGAAAATGGCCACGCTGGATGAAAAGCTGGACATTGTGGCTAGTACTACTAATGTTGATTCCCGGCGGTGTAGGATTCTTGGCAATGGCAATGCTGCTAAAGTTGCCAGCTGCTCCTAATTGCCCCTCGATTTTCTGGCCACTAGCTAGTGCTTCTGTGCGGCTACATTGCGCTCAGTTAGCAGCTTCTAAGCAAACAGTGAACGACCTATTACAAGCGATCGCTCTGGTGAAGCAACTACCACCAAATCACCCGTTGCATGGAGAAATCGATCGTTTCATCGAAGAATGGTCGCGGGATATTTTAAAGCTAGCCGATCAAAGTTTCCAAACTGGGAATTTAGAGGAAGCGATCGCTACTGCTCAGAAAATACCCGAAGATTTAGCAGCTTATAAATTAGTCAATGAACAAGTTGACAAATGGCAGTCGATTTGGTCAAAGGCTGAAGCCACATACAACGGTGCGATCGCCGAAGTAAAAGAACGGCGCTGGCAATCGGCGTTCATGTTATCCGCTAAAATGCTGCGTGTAGACAATCAGTACTGGGCGGGTACTAAATACGACCAATTGAATCGTCTCATTGCCACAGCACGGGAAGATGGCGATAAGTTAGGAAAAGCCGAAAGTTTAGCAAACAGCAAGGTAGTCGATAACATCCTAGAAGCGATCAAGTTAGCCGAGTCCATTGGGCAGGAAAGTTACATTTACCAAAAAGCTCAGGAAGCGATTCCGGCATTTGGACGCAAAATGCTGGAATTAGCACAGGCGAAACTAGACAAGCAGGATGCAGATGAAGCGCTGAATATTGCTAGGCAAATACCGGAAAGTGCGAAACTACAAGGCGAAACTGATGACTTTATTGCCATAGCTGACGCGAAAAGGAGTGCTTGGATCGGTAATGTTTCTGGTTTAGAAGCAGCGATCGCTCAAGCACAACAAATCGACCCCTCCAGACCAGTGTATAACGAAGCACAGCAACTAATTGCTCGTTGGCAGTTGGAAATTGAAGATGTTGCCCATCTGGAAAAAGCAAGAATATTGGCTAGCCAGGGAACAGTCCCGAATTTAACAGCAGCGATCGCCCAAGTACAGCTTATTCCTGCTAGTAACCCTAGAGGCGCAGAAGCTAGACAAGAGATAGGTCGCTGGAATGCCCAAGTGGAGACAATTGAAGACCAACCTTACTTAGACCGCGCCGAACAGATAGCAATATT
>CAXUOL010000898.1:0-2977 GCA_964252435.1 uncultured Nostoc sp. | reverse complement strand
GTCTTGATGGAGTAAGATCGATCTTAATCAAGGTAGAAATATTTGAATAGAAGATTATCATGACAGTCTCCACTGCATCTAGAAACCAAGCGATCGCTTTTGACTTAGAAAAATTAAATGAGCAATTTGAAACTGCCACTCCCAAAGAAATACTGGCATGGTCTATAGAGAATATCCCAACGGGACTGGTGCAAACAAGCGCCTTTAACGTGGATGACATGATAATTACCCATATTCTTTACAGTGAACTGAAGCATCCCGTTCCTGTGATCTTTCTCGATACCTTGCACCACTTCCCACAAAGCCTAGAATTAGTAGCCAAAGCCAAACAAATCTATAATCTGGATCTGCAAACTTACAAAACTCCAGATGTAGACACCCGCGAAGCCTTTGAAGCCAAATACGGCGACAAACTCTGGGACAAGGATATTGCCAAATTCCACGACATTACAAAAATTGAACCATTATTACGGGGTTTAGACGAACTCAACAGTGTCGCTTGGATTACCGGACGCCGCCGGGATCAAGCAGTAACCCGTGCGAATATGCCCATATTTGAATTAGACAATAAAGGTCGGCTGAAAGTAAATCCTATAGCTACCTGGACACGCCAAGACAGCTGGGTTTACGTGGCTGAACATGGAGTCATCTACAACCCTCTCCACGACCAAGGTTATCCCAGCATAGGCGACCAACCTATCACCACCAAAGTAGGTGAAGGCGAAGACGAACGCGCCGGACGCTGGCGGGGAAGCGATAAAACAGAATGCGGAATTCATATTTAGTCATTGGTCATTTGTCATTTGTCATTAGTATTAAACAAAGGACAAATGACTAAGAACCAAGGACAAATATGATTAAAATCCTCCATCTCTCCGATATCCACATGGGAAGTGGCTTCTCCCACGGACGAATTAATCCCGCGACTGGATTAAATACACGATTGGAGGATTTTGTCAATACTCTCTCTATATGTATTGACCGAGCGCTGACAGATGCTGTCGATATGGTGATATTTGGTGGCGATGCTTTCCCGGATGCTACACCACCGCCTTATGTACAACAAGCTTTTGCCAGCCAGTTTCGCCGTCTCATGGATGCCAATATTCCAACAGTGCTGTTGGTAGGCAACCACGACCAACATTCCCAAGGACAGGGAGGGGCGAGTTTAAATATTTACCGCACTTTGGGAGTGCCAGGGTTTGTTGTTGGTGATACATTAACTACGCACTGTATCGAAACCCATAATGGCAAAGTGCAAGTAATCACCCTGCCTTGGCTGACTCGTTCGACTTTGATGACTCGCCAAGAGACTGAAGGTTTGTCTTTGGCGGAAGTCAACCAACTATTAACGGAACGTCTGCGAGTTGTTTTAGAAGGGGAAATTCGCCGTCTTGACCCTGATGTACCTACTATCCTTTTGGCTCACTTGATGGCTGACAATGCTACCTTGGGGGCAGAACGATTTTTGGCAGTAGGTAAAGGCTTTACTCTACCCCTATCTTTGCTGACGCGACCTTGTTTTGATTATGTAGCGTTGGGACACATCCACCGCCACCAAAATCTGAATAAATCTAACAACCCGCCGGTGATTTATCCAGGTAGTATTGAGCGGGTAGATTTCAGCGAAGAAAAAGAAGACAAAGGTTATGTAATGCTGGAACTTGAGCGGGGAAGGGCTGAGTGGGAATTTTGTCCTTTGACAGTTCGGATTTTCCAAACCATTGAGGTGGATATCTCGAAAGCAGATGAGCCGCAAGCGGTGTTAATGAAAGCGATCGCTAAATATAATATTGAAGATGCTGTAGTGCGGCTAATTTACAAACTCCGCTCTGAACAGATGGATTTAATTGACAGTTCCTCTCTACATACTGCTTTAAGTCCTGCTCATACCTACACCATTCAAGCAGAATTAGTCAGTCAATTAGCTAGGCCCCGGATTCCTGAATTGAGCGCAAGTAGCAGCATCGACCCAATGGAAGCGTTGAAAACTTACTTGAACAATCGTGAAGACCTCAAAGACATCGCAGCATCAATGATAGATGCAGCGCAAAAGTTGTTAGCAGATGAAGTGGAAGTTTGGCTAGAAACAGCAACTAATGAGTAGAATAAATGCCAATTATCTTTTCATGTTTAACTGAGCGATCGCGATAAAATAAAGTAAAAATTTAAAGTACCACAGCATATCTAACTTTTTCCACTTTGTGAAAAGTATGACGCAAATACTCCAAGCAAAAGAGATCAATTTACGTTACTTAATCGATAATTTTGGTATTCAGTTAGTTTTGGATGACCAATTTTTCCGCGAATGGCAAGAAGATTTATTAGAAATTACTGATTTGGATAAACAACTTTTAGATAAAGTAAAAACAGGCTATTTTAATCTTCTTAATTACCCACCTTTACTAGAAGATGTTGTGAGAATGGCAATTATAGACCCAATACTTTTTATTGGGGATTTTTATTTAGTACCCTTATATATCAAAGCTGAGGAACCAATAGAGATTACTGATGAAGATGAAGAAATTATCATCAAAGGCAAAATAGATACATTAGTTCTGAAAGACCAATTCTGGGTGATGGTTATTGAGTCAAAACAAGCAGAATATTCGATTGAAAGAGGACTCGCACAAATTTTAGCTTATATGTTAGGTAATCCTCACCCAAATCAGCCTAGTTTTGGGATGATTAGCAGCGGTGGAGAATTTATTTTTGTCAAATTAGTTAAAGGAAATCCAACTTATTATGCTTTATCAAAGGGGTTTTTAATCCGAAACCCTGGAAATGAATTGTACGACGTACTACGAGTCCTGAAACGCTTGGCTCAGTTGGTGAGTGCTTAAATCTTACTTATGGCCTGATTATATTTTCTCACTGAAGGGGCGATGTCTGACACCAGCCGATACGCATCTACGCGACATCAGTTAGCATTAACTAATAGACCTCTTGCAAAAGTCCCTAACACCCCACCCCCAAC
>CAXUOL010000897.1:0-2984 GCA_964252435.1 uncultured Nostoc sp. | reverse complement strand
GCAAGTCATGTCTTAGATTAAAGAATCTCAGTGGCTTTAGCCCTGAGAGTGTCAATCTTCCTCGGTCACTCTGAAAGAAGGAAAATTCGTTTCAATAATTATCATATTCAATGGGTATTATTTACGGTACTACAGGCGACAAAATCATTAATTGACGTAATCAGAAGAAACCCAAAAAGCCGACAAAATAGTACATAAGAACTAATATAGATTCAAGAGTCAAGAGACTTAATGATAATTAGTTGTATTAAGCTGAGGAGATGGCTATGAGGGCGATCGCCTGAACCGATCAATTTTGATTGGGAATGAGCGATCGCTCATGCCATTTAGCAATTTCACAAATCCTTACAAAAATCCAGCTGACATACCAGAGATATACCGTCAGCACATCAACTTCCAGAAGTTATTTAAATCATTTTTTCAACTGATGCCTGGTGTGCTGCGTGTACTGATGGATGGACTTTGCAGACGACAAGGCGAATCTTATTAACTACCGTGGAGAAGAATAGATCACGAGTGTACTGGGTTTTGGCACTACGAACAAAAATAGTTCATCAAAGATTTGGGTTTGGGGACATAATGCTTTCTCTAAAAGCCCACGAACCATCACCGATACTGGACTCTCTTTCACAAAACGCTCAAGGGCTAGTCCTGATGATGTTGCTCAATGCGATCGCCTACGGTGGGCGGTTACGCGATCGCCATTGCAAAAAGTCTTGCTAAATAATTGTAATAATATTTAATATGAGTCTAGGTTGTGTAATTTAGATTAACTATTGCAGAGAAATTCTCTCAGACTGAGTAAAATGACAAATACAACGAGGCAACTATTTTATAGATTAGTTACCCTAGAACTGGAGACTATGTTTTCAGTCCTGAGTTACTTCTGTATTTTGCCTCTGAGGCATACCAATTTAGACCACACTAAATCCTTCATTTAAGAGCTCCCACTAATCATAATGGCTGTGATTGAGAAGAAAAGAACTCGCGATCTGCCCCAAATTAACGAACGAATTCGCTTCCCGAAAATTCGGGTCATTGACACTGACGGTGCCCAACTGGGAATTATGCCCCCACAGGAAGCACTACAACTAGCAGAAGAAAAAGAGCTAGATTTGGTGCTAATCAGCGATAAAGCTGACCCGCCGGTTTGTCGGATTATGGACTACGGGAAATACAAGTTTGAACAGGAAAAAAAGGCACGGGAAGCCCGGAAAAAGCAGCACACGGCTGATGTCAAAGAAGTTAAGATGCGCTACAAAATAGAAGAACACGACTACAACGTGCGTGTTAAGCAAGCAGAGCGCTTTTTGAAAGATGGCGATAAAGTCAAAGCGACTGTGATGTTCCGGGGTCGAGAAATTCAACACAGCGACCTAGCAGAAGATTTGCTCAAGCGAATGGCAACAGATTTGGAGCCTTTTGGTGAGCTTCAACAAGCGCCTAAAAAAGAAGGACGAAACATGATGATGCTCATCTCGCCCAAAAAATAATTCTCTAACTGTTTAATAGACCAAGTTTGAAAATCCCCTGACTTCTAGCCAGGGGATTTTTTGATGTTTTGTTTCCATGCAATATGCGCCCAAAGCTGTGAGGTTGTATCAATTTATCTAAAATCGATAATTCTGAAGGCTGAGTGGGAAACATAATACTCAGTTGCTCAGGACTTTTGCTATTTCCAGGGGATGAGGAGGCAGGGGAGCAGGGGAGCAGAGGAGCAGAGGAGAAATAACTAATGCCCAATGCCCAATGCCCAATACCGAATGCGCGGTAATACTACCAGAAAATAAAACTGCATGGAACTGAAAAATCACTGGTTGGCTGCAAATAAAGTTGCTTTACCACGACTACTACAGTGGGTGAATCTCCGACCAGAGGAGAGCGAACGAACCCAGATAATGTTTCTTTTTTACACAATTGTATGTGTAGGATTGCGGTGGGCAGAAGACAGTACAGTGGCGCTGTTTTTGGATGAATATGGGACTCATCTACTGCCGTGGATGTATATTGCTAGTGCGGTAATGAGTGCCGGTCTGGTTTTTTTATACTCTTGGTTGCAAAAGATTTTTCCCTTACGTAAGGTGATTGTGGCGATCGCACCTTGTATGTTGATGCCATTAGTTTTATTAGTTGTATTACGTTGGGGATCGCAATTTTCCTATCTGGCAGTTATTTCGGCATTTCTCCTGCGGCTATGGGTAGATGCACTTTATGTGGTCAATGACCTCAACACTTCCATCGTCGCTAACCAAATATTTAATATTCGGGAGATTAAACGGACTTACCCACTGGTGAGTAGTGGTCTTTTGGTAGCAGATGTGATTAGTGGCTTTAGTTTGCCTTGGCTAGTGCAATACACCACACTGAATAAGATCATCTTCATCGCCTGTATGGTGATTTTATTAGGATCGGGGATTCTATTCTATTTAACTCATCACTATCGAGCAGCTTTTCCTGAAACCCCACAAAGACTAGTTCCTGAACAACAAGCTTCACGAGAGCGTTTCATTAAAAGTCCACTGAAGCGATACGTTTGGCAGTTGTTTGCTTTTGTGGGATTGTTGCAAGTCATTGGGTTGTTAATAGATTTTCAGTATTTACGCGAACTCCAATCCAATTTGGGCGACCGAGAACTTGCGAGCTTTTTGGGTCTTTTTGGTGGAATGTTGGGACTGTGTGAGTTGTTGTTGCAGTGGTTTTTTTCTAGCCGACTCATCGAACGAATGGGGGTATTTTTCACTGCGACGCTTTTACCAATCACCATCGGCTTTTCACTCCCAGGAGTGCTGGTATTGCTGCATTTAATTCCAGCCATGCAATCGCAAAGCTTTTTTTGGGGTTTGATAATTGTCAAATTCTGCGATGAACTTTTGCGCTACACCTTTGTGATGAGTAGCGGCCCCATCCTGTACCAACCGATTCCAGAGGGAATTCGCAGCCGGATGCAGACTTTATCCGGCGGAACTGCCGAAGCGATCGCTACA
>CAXUOL010000896.1:0-2992 GCA_964252435.1 uncultured Nostoc sp. | reverse complement strand
AAGGTAAAATCTGGCACTCCAGATTGACGAGTTCCCAATACTTGCCCTGGCCCACGAAAACGCATATCCATCTCAGAGATGAAAAAACCATCCTGGGATTGCTCCAACACCTTCAATCGTTGTTGAGCATCAGGGCTTCTAGAACTGCTCATCAACAGACAGTAAGATTGAGCCGCGCCACGACCGACACGCCCCCGCAGTTGGTGCAGTTGCGATAAGCCAAATCGCTCCGCATTTTCAATGAGCATTACCGTAGCATTAGGTACGTCTACACCAACCTCAACAACGGTAGTAGAAACCAAAATTTGCGTTTGGTTATCACGAAATTTGGTTATGGCGTCGTCCTTTTCGGCTGAACTCATGCGACCGTGTAGCAGCCCAACTTGAAAGTCAGGAAAAACACTTTCTTGTAACTTTTGATGCTCATCAACAGCCGATCGCAAATCTAATTTTTCTGATTCTTCCACTAATGGCAAAACTACATAAACTTGTCTACCTTGGGCAATTTCTCGCCGGATCAGGTCGTAAGCATGGTTGCGTTGCTGACCTGATAGCACTGTTGTCTGAATCTTTTGTCGCCCTGGTGGTAACTCGTCAATTTGGCTGACATCCAAATCCCCATGTATCGTCAGTGCTAAAGTTCGGGGAATCGGCGTAGCTGTCATAGTTAACACATGAGGTTGATTGCCTTTTTGCTGCAAACGCGCTCGTTGTTCTACCCCAAAACGATGCTGCTCATCTATTACCACTAACCCTAGTTGCTGGAAGTTTACAGAATCTTGAATCAAGGCATGGGTTCCCACTAACAGCGGTAATTCACCAGTTCCTAACTGAGAATGTATTTGTCTTCGTTTAGCAGTTTTGGTGGAGCCTGTCAGTAATTCCACGGGTAAATGCAACAGGTTAAACCAACTAACTAACTTGCGATAATGTTGTTCTGCTAAAACTTCTGTGGGAGCCATCAGCGCCGCTTGGTAGCCAGATTGAATTGCTGCGAGGATAGCTAGTACGGCGACGACCGTTTTACCAGAACCGACATCGCCTTGCACTAGACGATTCATTGGTGCAGGTTTTTGTAAATCGTTGAGAATATCGTTAAGAACTCGTTGCTGTGCGCCAGTAAGTTGAAAAGGCAGTATTTCGTGGAATTTCTCTACAAGTTGACCGCGTGGAACAAGGATGGCGCTGGTTTGAATTGCTCTTGCTTGCTGTTGACGTTGCAGTAAACCGAGTTGTAGATAGAAAAATTCGTCAAAGACTAGGCGACGACGGGCAACTTTTAAAACGTCACTATCGCTAGGAAAATGAATATTAGCGATCGCATCTTTTAATTCCATCAAACCATACTTCTGCCGCAAACCACTTGGCAAAGGGTCTTTCAGGTTAGCCGCAGCAGGCAAAGCAGCAATTACCGCCTGTCGCACTGTATTCGCCACTACGCCTTCAGTTAGTCCATAAATTGGCACTACCCGCCCAATATTTAACGATTCAATCGTATCTCCTGGATTTGCCAAAACCTCTAGTTCTGGATTATCCAATGTCAAGCCGTATTTACTTTCTTTCACCAACCCACAGGCTGCCAAAATACTACCTACTGGATAACGGCGTTTTAAACTTTCTTGCCAAGCGCGACTGCTAAAGCGCGTACCTGCGTAAAAACGGCCAATTTTGATTTGACCACTGTTATCTTTTACTACCAGTTCTAAAATTGATAATTTCTGATTTTTAGGGCTAGTAAAGCAGTTGCAACGCTTCACTGTAGCGATTATTGTCACCGTTTCACCCGCTTGTAACTCGCGGATATTCACCTGACGCGCATAATCAATATGGTCACGAGGATAGTAGAAAAGCAAGTCACGGACGGTATGTAAACCAAGCCGTGCCAAATTATCAGCTTTTTTAAACCCTATCTCAGGTAAATCACTGAGTTTTTGCTCAATTTTTGGTGCAAGTCTCCGACTCACTTCAGTCACAATTGGAGATTTTGGATTTTGAGTTTTGGATTGATAAATTCTCCCTTGCTCCTCTGCTCCCCTGCTCCCCTGCTCCTCCTCTTGCTGTAGTTGGGAAAGATACCTACGAGTCTCTGCTACTAAATGCTGCCTTTCTTCCAGTGCTAGATGTGGATAACTAGCAAATTGCACCGCTAATCCTTGCCAACGGCGGCGTTCAGTTTGGGGTAAACCTGTTGGGAATTTGCCCAAAGTTAGGCTCAGAAATTCACTAAAACGGTATTCTCTGCCCATCAAGTCTGTAAAGCCACGTTCAACTTCTATTGCCAAGGCTTTGTGCAATCGTATCCAATCTGGTTTTTCATTAATCATTGGTCAGCAGAGTTAGGAGTTAGGAGTTAGGAGGAGCCACTGCGTTGCGGGGGTTCCCCCCGTTGTAGCAAGTGGCGTTGAGGAGTTAGGAGTTAAGAATAAATAACTCATAACTCATAATTCATAACTCATAACTTTATTCAAACCAACTAGCACGCCATGCAGCTTCAGCTTCAGCGATCGCCTTTTCTTTATATCTCTTTTTATACTCTCGTCCTAGTTTGTTTAGCTGAACTAAAATACTGCGGATTCGCTTGCGCTCAGAGGAAAGTGTCATATCAGCAAATTCAATTTCTCCTAGCCGCAGGTTAATAGCCATGATTTGAGTCAGTCCAGAATCTTCTGACTGTTGCTCATTTTCAATTTCAATTACTAAATTTAATAAATTGGGTGGCCCTGGCATGACCTCAGCAGATGCTTCTGATGCTGCCGCCGCTGCTGCTAAAATCGGTTCTGGTAATTTTTTCGGTAATACTCCAGCTTTTTGTAACAAAAGATTAGCATCATGCGAAAGTTTTTTCAGTATATCTTGCATGACCTCTTCTAATTTCTGTTGCCATTTTGCCAGTTCTATAGGATCGGAGGTGTTGGCAGTGAGATACTGAGAATTAGAATTCAAAAGAAATAGTGAAGATGAAGAGGATGTTACTTCCTCATCCCCCTCATCC
>CAXUOL010000895.1:0-2995 GCA_964252435.1 uncultured Nostoc sp. | reverse complement strand
CGGCAACCAGAAGTAGCAGAAGCAATTGTGCGGGAAGTGGTAAAAGCTGTTGATGTACCTGTGACAGTAAAAACCCGTATTGGCTGGAATGATCACGAAATTACTATTCTCGACTTTGCCAAGCGAATGGAAGATGCCGGAGCGAAAATGATTACGGTACACGGACGCACCCGCGCCCAAGGGTATAACGGTAATGCTCGTTGGGAATGGATTACCCGTGTAAAAGAAGTGCTTTCTATCCCAGTGATTGGGAATGGAGATATTTTTTCCGTTGAAGCGGCAGTGAAATGTTTAGAACAAACTGGCGCTGATGGCGTCATGTGTTCTCGTGGGACTTTGGGTTATCCCTTTTTGGTGGGAGAAATCGATCACTTCCTAAAAACAGGGCAAATATTACCGACACCTACACCGATTGAGCGCTTGGAATGTGCAAGAGATCATTTACAAGCCCTGTGGGAATATAAAGGCGATCGCGGTGTACGTCAAGCCCGTAAGCACATGACTTGGTATGCAAAAGGTTTTGTTGGTGCTGCCGAACTTCGAGGACAGCTAAGTTTGGTTGAAAAAGTAGATCAGGGTTTGGCAATGCTTGACAAAGCAATTGAAAAATTAGCTAATGGTTATGAACTAGAGGAAGAAGCACAAGGTAGTTTGGTAATGCTTTAAAAAGTTGATTTTATCACTAGCTTGGGGTGATATCGTTGGTTGCTAAAAGTGACGCGATCGCTTGGATACCACTATAGTTGCCTTTAAATATCAGAGAGTGGGACTGTCCTAAGTGCGATACGCATCACGACAGAGATGTTAACGCAAGTAAGAATATTTTGGCTGCGGGACTCGCAGTTTCAGTCTGTGGAGCGAACGTAAGACCTGATAAGGAATGTCCTAAAAGGCAGTTGCAAAATACCCGTAAGGGAAAGAAACAGAAACCTAAGTCGTGAGTCTTAGGAATCCCCGACCGTTTACGGCGGGGAGGATGTCAGCGCGACCTGAACTGGTCGATTAGAACGGAGAATCGATTCTTTGGGATAGCGTTGCACCTGAGTGTAATACCATTTCTTTGTGAGGCTGCGCCAAACCCTTTTAACTTCTTTCTTTCTTTCTTTCTTTGTGTCCTTTGCGTCCTTTGCGGTTCGTTTCTCTTTCTTTTTTCTTGTACTTAAATATGGTTTAGCGCATCTTCATACAGAATTGGTATAAAGTTGCAAACTGATCTTCTCTGCTGTTTCTAAACCTGCAAACACAATAATTTGTGAAAGTTGTTCCAGGGATGCCTGCATGATTAGCCCGATATTGCCCAAGCTGGACGATGATGAATCCAAGGGTTAGCCGCTTCTAATTGTGCTGCTAGGCTGATGATTGTGGCTTCAGCGGCAGGTTTACCAATTAGTTGCACACTGATGGGTAAACCCTTACTGTCAAAGCCCACAGGAATTGCGATCGCAGGTTGTCCAGTTGCATTTGCAGGCGGACAAGGGGCAACCCACTCAATAATATTTTGGAATGTCTCTTCTGGACTCAGTGAAGCCCATTCCCCAACGCGGATGGGTGAATGTAGATAAACTGGCAATACCAGCACATCCACGGTATCGAAAAATGCCACAATTTGACGTGCTACTACCTGCATTTGGGAAACTGCTTGCAGGTACTGGGCAACAGAACCTGTGCGTGCAAATAGCCAGCGATTCAATGGCTGTAAAGCTTCAACAGGAAGTCCTGATGCGGCTACCCCAGCTTGCCAAACGATTTGAAATGGTTCAACTAAACCACTAAAATCTGGGGATTTTTGTTCAACGTGGTGGCCGAGTTGTTCTAATAACTGGACTGTTTGGCGGACACCTTGCTGACAGTTCGCGTCAGCTTCTCCTAAAGGAGAAATGCTAGTGTCAAAGGCAATTCGCAAAGCACCAAGTTTTGTCCCAGTTGCAGCGAGAAATGATGGTTGAGGATCGGGCAACCAGTAAGGATCGCCTGTAATATAACCAGAGATGGTATCCAAAAGGGCAGCAGCATCAGTCACAGTGCGGGCAATTGGCCCGTTGACGGCAATTCCAGCGAGGCGTTCGCCTACGGGTGCTTTACTCACTCTGCCCCTAGATGGTTTAATTCCCACCAAACCACAACAAGCCGCAGGTCCCCGAATTGAACCACCGCCATCAGAACCTTGAGCGATCGCACACAATCCCGCTGCTACCGCTGCTGCTGCGCCACCACTGGAACCGCCAGGGGTGTATTCTAAATTCCAGGGATTTCGCGCTGGGGGAAAACCCGCAGGTTCGCTGTATGGGAATGAACCTAATTCGGAAGTGGCTGTTTTACCGAGAATAGTAAATCCAGCTTGTTTAATCCGCTCTACAACACCATCATCATAGTTAGGGATATTGTTCAGTAATGCCGGATTTCCATAAGTACAGGTAACACCTGCTACAGCATTGAGGTCTTTAATGGAAATCGGCACGCCAAAAAATGGCGGTAGTTCTGAGGTAGTTGTCAATAATTCTGTTTTAGCTTTGGCATCTGCGATCGCTAATTCTGCCGTCACCGTAAAATAACTTCCTAATTGGGGATTTAATTGCCCAATCCGTTCTAAATATATTTCTACCAACTCTAGCGGTGATATTTCCCGGCGACGAATTAATTGCGCCAACTCTAGTGCTGGGGTAAATGCTAAATCAACTTCATTCATAGGTTAGTGAATGGGTAATTTTGTCTTTCTCTGGGATTTTTAAACTGAAATTGTTACTTTAGCAGGATTTCCGGGAACTATACATTTTATAGCTTCTGGGATTTGTGACTCAACTAGGATGCTCAGATGCAATAGGCGTGGTTATATTCTTACTCAAGCCATTTTAATTGTTTTGTATAAGCTTTCGACAAATCTCTAAGGGGTATTTATGGCTAACCTAGAAATACTTGTTAGTGAATTGCCAACACTGATTCAGAGTCTAAAACTGACTATTGGCGATTCTAATCAAATCATGGAGCAAATTATCCT
>CAXUOL010000894.1:0-2995 GCA_964252435.1 uncultured Nostoc sp. | reverse complement strand
GATGGCACCCTTTTAGAAATTAATGCAGAAGGGCTGGCAATGATGGAAGTGGAAAGTGCTGATATCTTGATTGGTAAACCAGTTGATGCCGTAATTGTGCCAGAGTATAAAGCCGCCTTTGCCGACTTGCATAAAAATGTCTGTCAAGGTAATAAGGGGACTTTGGAGTTTGAAATCGTGGGATTTAAAGGCACTCGCCGCTACCTAGAAACTCATGCTGTACCACTGCGTAACGAATCTGATGGCACTTTCATACATTTGGCACTGACGCGAGATATAACCCAGCAAAAACAGGCAGAACAGAAAATCCGCGAACAAGCAGCGCTGTTGGATGTATCAACTGATGCAATTCTGGTGCGAAATATCCACAACCAAATCTTATTTTGGAATAAAGGTGCTGAACGTCTATACGGCTGGAAGGCTGAGGAAGTTGTGGGTAAGAATGTTTTACAACTTTTATATAAAGAGATTTCACCACAGCTAGAAGATGCTTACTTAAGGGTGATGAATACGGGTGAGTGGCGGGGTGAATTGCATCAACTGACAAGGGAAGGCAAAGTAATTATCGTTGAAAGTCGGTGGACACTGATCCGAGATGATAATGGACAACCCAAATCCATTTTGAGTGTCAACACTGAGATTACGCAACAGAAACAACTAGAAGCTCAACTTCTGCGATCGCAACGTTTGGAGAGTATCGGTACTCTAGCTGGCGGTATCGCTCACGACCTCAACAATATACTATCGCCAATTTTAATGTCAGTTCAACTGTTGCAGAAAAAATTGCCCGATCGGCAGAGTCAGCAAATACTGCAAACTTTAGAAAATAATGTCAAACGCGGCGCTAATTTACTGAAACAAGTGTTATCTTTTGCACGGGGTATTGAAGATAAACGGACAATTGTGCAAATTCAGCCTTTGATGGCAGAGATTGAGCAAATTATCGCTCAAACATTCCCTAAATCTATTACTTGCCAGATAGATATCCCTAAAAATCTCTGGTACGTCCGTGGAGACATAACTCAACTACATCAGGTATTGATAAACTTAGTAATCAACGCCCGCGACGCTATGCCCAATGGTGGCGTTTTAAGGATTGCGGCGGAAAATCTGGTGATTGGCGAACATTCTACTCAGATAAATATTGATGCAAAAGTTGGTTCTTATATTGCGATCGTGGTGACAGATACTGGTATAGGGATGTCATCAGAAGTCCAGCAAAGGATTTTTGAACCATTTTTCACTACCAAAGAGGTAGGCAAAGGTACAGGTTTAGGACTTTCTACAGCGTTGGGGATTATAAAGAATCACGGTGGTTTTGTCAATATTTACAGTCAAGTAGGCAGAGGTACTCAATTTACAGTGTACTTGCCTGCCTCAACATTCAGAGACACACATTCGCTGTCTCAACAATTGGAATCAGTTATAAAAGATGGCTAAACAACAACGAACTACTGGTCTGTCAAGGCAACTTTGCTGAGTAAACCAAGTTTTAGAATCTTTCTCTCTTTCTCTTCCTTTGTGTTCTTTGCGTTCTTTGCGGTTCGTTCCTTTACCCCTCAAACTTCGCTTGACAGACTACTACTGGTCTATCGCATTAATTTTACTGGGTTAAGAAAACGAACCGCATTCGCGTTAGCGTCTCCCCTTGGGAGAAGGACGCAAAGAGCGCAAAGTTAAGAGGTAAAGAAGAGAAATTTAAAACTGATTCACCTCTCAAAACTTTTGCGACAGACCACTACTATCCCTGTATAGATTAACAGTAATGAAACTACCTGTAAAATAACTATAGCAGTCGCCATCTCAGTTAGGACGTAGAATATACACAGAGGTGATTGATTTCTGCATTCCTATGGCAAACGCTTACAGTTATGACCTACGACAAAAAGTGATAGAGGCGATTGAACTCAATGGGATGAAGCGCTGCGAAGCCAGTGAATTCTTCAACATCAGTCGTAATACCATCAATACATGGTTTCAGCGTCGGAGGGAAACGGGTGACTTTAATGCCAAAGTCAGAACGCATTGGGGCAATGGGCACAAAATCACTGACTGGGACAAGTTTCGAGCATTCGTAGAAACCTACGGGGACAAAACTCAGGCGGAGATGGCCGAACTGTGGGAGGGTGATATTAGCGATCGCACCATATCACGAGGGCTGAAAAAAATCGGATTTACGCGAAAAAAAAGACCTATGGGTACCGCGAACGGAATGAGGACAAACGGCGGGAGTTTCTCCAACAGCTAGCTACGATTAAGCCTGAGTTGATTGTGTATGCCGATGAGGCTGGTATGGATGAGCGCGACGACTATGGCTACGGCTACAGTCTTCAAGGAAAACGCTTCTATGATTTAAAGTCAGGTCGGAGAAGGGGGCGAGTTAATATGATTGCGGCGTTGTGTGCCCAGCAGTTGCTTGCACCATTCACAATTGAGGGAGCTTGCAACCGCCAAGTCTTTGAAACGTGGTTAGAAGTATGCCTGATTCCGGCATTAAAACCAGGGCAGAAGTTGGTGATTGACAACGCCACCTTTCACAAAGGTGGACGCATTGACCAACTGGTTCAGGCTGCTGGTTGTGAGGTCTGGTACTTGCCACCTTACTCCCCTGATTTAAATAAAATTGAGCGATGCTGGTCTTGGCTAAAAAGTCGTATCCGCAAGCAACTGGAGTACTTCCCTACCTTGCGAACGGCGATGGAGCATGTTTTGAGTTTAGTGTCCTAACCAACCTGGCGGTTGCTATATTAATCCAGAACAGTTATGAATTGTAGGTTGTACCGTTTTGCAATCCAAATTCAATTTCTTGATAACTCTGCATCAAGACATCAAAACATTCTTGACACAATACCTTTCTATGTCCAATGAATCTCTTTGGAACGAAAAGCTCTATCCCAATCGTTAGCAATCACCTCCATCATATTGATCATGCCTTCATAGCCAAAATATGGCTTGTCAACATAAGTTTCTCTGTTAGTGGGGCTAAATACATCAA
>CAXUOL010000893.1:0-2998 GCA_964252435.1 uncultured Nostoc sp. | reverse complement strand
TTCCCGACGGTAAGCAGATGTTAGAACAGTTAATTGCGCGATCGCTTTGGCAATTGTTGCACGATGCCAATGGTAGTTTTAATGCAGATATCCAACTATTGGATCGATTGATAGATGTTGGGGATCAACTAAATATTCATATTTCCCTACAGCGATCGCAAGAATTATATTTTAGTTGTCTGCACAGTCAGATAGCGCCAGTCTGTATCACTAGCCTTGGTAATGAAGCAGATAATCAGTGTCTTCAGTTGCTCAAGTTGGGTAAAAAATTAGCCGTTGATGTCAGCTCGATCTCAAATCAGTTGGGATAGATGTAGGGACTCACAGCGCTACATTAGCATCAACTTACAGCTATTTTCGTTTGTATGAAGTACAAAGTCACTGGTTTTGAGGCAGGAGGCAGGAGGCAGCTATGCTGGAGGGAGAAGAATAATTTGATTTTTGAGTCCTCGGTTTTGTACCTCATTTACCTGAAAAACGCTGTAAGTCAAAACCTCATTCCTAGCTAAAGACTGGGAACGAGGTCAATTTTTGGATAAAAAATTTCACACACAGAGAAGGGGATAATTATCCCCTTTTCTTTTGACAGGGAAACTGCTAGTCCAAGGCATAGCAAACAATTGCCCGTAGACGTAGCCCATCGTAGACATCGCAAATTTCTGCGATCACAAACATATCTTCAGGTACGGTTTCCCTGTCGAGAAATCCCTCCTGCGATCGCTACTTACCCAAGATAAGACGCGGTAAATTAAATATGTAGCCTCTAAAAGGAAATGTTACGTGAATGCTATAAAATTGCTTGTTACAGGCTAGCATTAGCGGCATCCTGCAACACTGCTCCCAAGATTGGGAGAAATCATAAATAATAATTCTGTTTTTCAAGCGATAGTCTTATGCGTAAAAAACTACAACAAACCATCAAACCGCTGTTAAAAACCTTCCTAGCCCTAAGCTTGGTGTTAGCTTTGGCTCTTGGTCACGCTGACGGCGCATTAGCAGCCCGCAGTGGGGGTCGCATCGGTGGTGGCTCCTTTAGAGCGCCTTCGGTCCGCACCTATACACCACGCACTTATGCACCTCCTGGCGGGGGCGGATACTATCCTGGTGGTGGTTTTGGTGGTGGCTTTGGCTTTCCCTTCCTACTTCCCTTCTGGGGTATTGGAGGAGGATTTGGTGGTATATTTACCATCTTAATTTTCTTGGCGATCGCTAATTTCTTATTGCAAACTTTCCGCCGCGTCTCTAGCGGTGAAACTGGAGAAGTAGATTACAGCAGTAACTCTCCTGTTTCTGTAACTCGTTTGCAAGTAGGTTTGTTAGCTCAAGCCCGTGAATTGCAAAATGAACTCAACCACATTGCTGAAACTGCTGATACTAACACCCCAGAAGGCAGAGCAGAAATTCTCCAAGAAGCCAGCCTCGCTTTACTCCGCCATCCTGAATACTTTGTATATGCAGGCGGTGGCACTCAACAAGCCAGCTTGAATTCAGCTGAAGGTCAGTTTAATCGGCTGTCACTGGCAGAACGCAGCAAGTTTAGCGAAGAAACTCTTTCTAACGTCAACAATCAGCTAAGAGCAGCCCTTGCCAAAGATGCTTTACCTCCGGCTGGTGAACTCGACAACCCTACCCGCCTATTTACCGAAGGCGCTGGTGAATACATTATCGTCACCTTGCTGGCGGCGACACTAGGTAAGTTTGACATCCCTACAGCGATTAATAGTGCTGATGATTTGCGTCAAGCTTTGCGGCAAATTGGTAGTATCCCTAGCGACAAGCTTCTAGCAATTGAAGTTCTTTGGACTCCGCAAGCTGAAAATGATACCCTCACATCTGATGATGTGTTGGCAAATTATCCTGATTTGAGACTTGTTTAATCTCTGAAAAATTTTGCATCTTAGTGCAAGAATAAGTTCCCCTTAAGAACAATAACTAGAAAACCGCTTGTCAATGACAAGCGGTTTTTTGTAGAGATTTATCAAATAGAATTCAGGAGTCAGGAGTCAGAATTCAGTATGAATTCTGTACGACACAACGAATAGCTCAGTGCATCGCTGGCGGATGAATAAGTGGGTTTAAGACCCCCGCTAAATTTTCAATTTAGCGGTCAACAAGAAAGTGGCGGGTCTGAATCCGGCACTAATTGATTCTGAATTCTGAATTCTGCATTCTTCTTCAAATCATTCCCAGATAATTAGTTATGATTCCCACAGTCATTGCACTCCACCCTGCCCTAAGAGTTTGCAAAGAGGGGATTAAGGGGTGTGGTTCTGGGAGGTGAATAAGTAATTAAGCGGACATAATAGATATATTTAACTATAATTTTAGAAACATTTTGGTAGTATTATCAAAATGAATTATACGCAAGTGTTATCTTATGCCTAGTATTGAAGCCGACGAAAACCGAGAGCATCGCATTAAAACAGAGATTCTTGTAGATGCTGAAGACAAAGAAGACCGGGCTATGGGTTGGTACTACTACCTCGAAGAGTCCTTAAATTATCCCTTTATGGCTACATGGACTAAGAAGGGACGCAAATCAAGTCCTGTCGAGAAGAAACAAGTGGAAGTACTGGGAATGGCCCCAGATGATGAGTGCTTAAAAGATATGTTTGTCGAAGTGGCTTATATTAATGGTAGGGATGATGATGTATATTCTGCCAAATTATCTGAAATAGAAGCTATTGATGCTGACAGTGAAACTCAAGAAGCGATCGCAGACTGGCTCTATTGGATTGCTAGAGGTTATAAGTTTTGAAGAAGAATGCAGAATTCAGAATCAAAGTGGCAAACTTAAACCTATTTTCAGCGTTCGCCTGAGCGCTTGTCTAAGTCCGTAACTCATAAAGAATTCAATTCTGTTAGCGGTAGCGGGGCGTTTAGCCCATTCTGGCGACTGACGCCTTTATTCTGTTTTGTTTTGTTAAATTCTACGACAAATACCGAATGACGCGGCAGGGATTGCCAGCAGCGACAACATTCTCAGGTATATCTTTGA
>CAXUOL010000892.1:0-3000 GCA_964252435.1 uncultured Nostoc sp. | reverse complement strand
ACTACCACGAACAAGAAAAACAAATAGATTTTTGGTTGGTTGAGCAACCAGCTTTCTTGGAAACACCGCAGTTTAAAGAGCTAAAGGCAAAGTGTCCCCAACCAGCAGTAGCAATTATTTCTACAAATCCCCAATTTATTACTTGGTTAAAACTGCGTTTAGAGTACGTCATCACTGGAGAATTCCAGGCTCCTTCTGAGGCAATACCAGATGCTTTGGCATCGCTTACTACCGTATCTTAGGCATAGCGCATTGGGCACAAGAGGCAGAGGGGCAGAGGGGCAGAGGAGCAGAGGGGAAAAACTTACTGCAACTTCTCCTGCTCCCCTGCTCCCCTGCTCCCTAGCTCCCTGCCCCTTTCTTTGCTCCCCACTCCCCACTCCCTAATTTTATTTTTGAGTAACAAAATATATTTTTTGACACATTATTTCATCACCATACTAAAGTAGCTAGGTTTTCAGCTTTTTTCTTATAAAATTTTCTAGGACACCTTAATTTACATAATCTAACTTTTGTGCATAGATTTCAGAATTTACCAAGTGTTTTAGGATTAGCGATTGTAGGGTTGATTGGTGGCATGAGTTCTGTACTTGCTCAAAAAACCATTCCCTCTTGTCAACCACCAAATGCGGGTGAGTATCTTTTATTAGTAGTCAGTCCCACAGCAAATAATCAAAAGCAGCTACGTAGCGCCTTACCACCTGAACTTAAAACTATCACCTGCAAATATCTCAACGAAACCGTGACACGAGTCGGGGGCTTTAACAAAATAGACGATGCCAATCGTTGGGCAAGATATGTCAGCAATATTGTTGGCTTGTCTGCCATAATTACCACTCGACCAACAACAACGGCAGATGTGCAGCCACAGTCACAGCCAAAACCACCTCAGCAGACAGTCAGCTATAATCCTCAAGCATTAGGAGAAGGTTATGCAGTACTAGTAGATTATTACAACCGTCCAGAACTAGTAAATAGTGTGCAGCAAGTGGTCGGAGGTAACGTCGGTTTTGTTTCTTATGGACAACGCCCTTACTTGCTAGCAGTTTATACCACTAACCAAAGTGAAGCGTATAATACATTGCAAAAGCTAAACAATGGCGGTTTCGTTGCCAGCCTAGTAGATAGTCGTAAGGTGATTCTGCTGCGCTCGACTGTGCGGTTTTAGTGATATTAAGTTTACTGGCATTCTGATGCGAGCTAACAGATTGGTAATTTGTCAATTGACCGAATTTTAGATTTTAAATTTTGGATTTTAAATTCAAAATTTAAAAAGGTTTTAAGCGAATGTATTTATATTCGCTCTGTAAGAAACAAGTTATTTGGAATAAATCCTTTCATCCTTAATCCCCTGAATTTATTCACGGGGTAAATCTAAAATCCCAAATTCAAATTTGATTGACAAATTACCGGTTACTAATTATCAATAGCTGCTTAAACAAAGATTTATTGCCCTAATTCAATAAGCAGACCTAGCTAACCAATAGATAGTTATACCCAAAGCCGATCCAGCGATTACCTGAACTGGTGTATGTCCAAGTAATTCTTTCAAACGGTCTTGGCTAAAATCTGGTTTTTCATGAAATAATTCATCAATCATTTGATTGAGAATACGAGCCTGCTTACCAGCTGCTTGACGAACTCCGGCTGCATCATACATAACAATGATGGCAAAAACGATCGCAACGGCAAAATCAGGAGATGCCCAACCCAGTGTTTGCCCTACACCAGCGGCTAGAGCCGTAACCAGAGCCGAATGGGCACTGGGCATACCTCCAGTTGTTACCAAAACACGCACATTCAGTTTGCGATGTTTGACGATCTCAATTACGAGCTTTAATGCTTGAGCAATTAAACAAGCTACCAGAGCAACTAGCAGCACCCGGTTGTCTAAAATGTTGCCTATGTCCTGCATGGTATTTTGGTTAGGTTAGTAAATATTAGCAGCAGTTGTTGGTTGAGGAAACATTTAGATTCAACCCAAAATTCCCAAATTAATCTATTACGTTGGAAAAAGACCAACGATTCAAAATAACCTAAAAGCTTACTTGATAAGCTTTTGTAATTTTGAATCAGTGAATTTTTAATTTCGCTGGGCAGTATTAGTACAGTATGGTGTAAATAAACCACCCATTTCCAATCAATGAAACGCTTGCAGTATAGGAATTACGAATTACGAATTACGAATTACGAATTACCCAAAGCGTTACTAGTTATTACGGCTAGTAATAAAATGAGCGATCGCTTGGAGTGGTTTGGCTCTGTCTCCAAATGGTTCTAATTCCACACAAGCTGCTTGAACTAGCTCTTGGGCTTTTGAGCGTGATTCCTCAAGTCCCCAAAGGCTAGGATAGGTGACTTTCTTTGCTCTTTGGTCTTTGCCAGCTGTTTTACCTAATTCCTCTTGGGTAGAAGTGATATCCAGAATATCATCGATGATTTGGAATGCTAGCCCAATATTTTGAGCATAACGGGTTAGCCGCTGCACATCTTCAGGTGATGCATTAGTTATCAGCCCACCACAAACTACGCAAGCTTCCAAAAGGGCAGCTGTTTTGTGTTTATGAATGAAATTTAGGGTTTCTAAGGAAATATCAGATTTACCTTCTGACTCTAAATCGACAACTTGACCGCCGACTAAACCACCTGCCCCTAATGCTCGACCAAGACGGGCTATGACCTGCAAGACTACCTCTCTCTTAACGGTTTGGGGGGTTTGAATGGCAACAGACTCAAAAGCAAGAGCCAACAAGCCATCCCCAGCCAAAATCGCTATATCTTCACCATAGACTTTATGATTCGTCAGCTTTCCCCGACGATAATCGTCATTATCCATCGCTGGGAGGTCGTCATGAATCAACGACATTGTGTGGATCATCTCTACAGCACAAGCTGTTGGCATGGCCATCTCAATGGTTCCACCCATCATTTCACAGGTGGCAAGACAAAGAATGGGACGTACACGCTTACCTCCAGCTAATAACGAGTAGCGCATCGCCT
>CAXUOL010000891.1:0-3006 GCA_964252435.1 uncultured Nostoc sp. | reverse complement strand
AAAGTCAAAAACAAGGGTAACGCTGTTATTGCAAGTTAAATGTGGAACAGCTTAGCGAAAATGGAAGCTGGAGCGATCGCAGTTAAAATACTCAAAATTATTTTTTATACTAAACCGTTTAGTTTTAAAATAGTCATTAGTAAATTTTTGACTTCCTAATGACTAATAATTTCTTGAGAAGTTACGATGAAATCACAATCGAACTTTAGTTGAGACATTTCCTTCTTAGGCAAATAAGAGCATCAAACAGCAATGCCTCTTCCGTTGAATTTCACCAATTTATAGTAAATCTCACTTACCAAATCCCATGCCAAATCGTCATTATCCTCCCGCCTACTTACGCTATCTCAAAGCCAGGTTATGGAATCTAGGGCGGCCTGGTTTTTGGGGAACTGCGATTTTTTTATCTCTAGTTGGGCTAGCAACCTGGGAATACTGGTCAAACCCAGATATTTTCGTTTATAAGCAAAAAAAACCAGTGGTTTTACAAAAATCTGCTGATTCCTCCCTGTCAGAAGAAAACAAAGCTATTGCAGCAGATATTGATAACCTACCAGTTTTATTTAATGACTTTGAGCAAGCAACTCTTTCATCAACACCAAATGCGCCTGAACAACAGACTGAGGCGAAAAAGAGCAAAGGCTTATTAGATGATGTAATTAACAAACAAAAGTCTGCTAATAATACCAAATTAAATCCTGGTTTAGGCGTTAACGGCAACACCTCCCCAGCCGCGAAAAATCCCTTTGTCGTCCAAACAGACAATTTATTGCGTACTGGAACAGTTGATAGTAGTAACCAGTTTCTAGGTCTTAAAACCTTAAATGCGGCGTCTGAACCAACAGGGGGAAACGCAACATCTTCTAGCCTGGATGTTGGATTCACTAATCAAACCAATAAGAATCAAAATTCTCTCTCTATCAACCCTCTGCAAGCAGCGCTTAATCAATCGATAAACCAGAAATTGTCTGACTTCAATGGTAGCACTGCAACTCAGACAAATGCTTTGGGGCAAGTCTCGGCTCCAGGAACAACGCTAATGCCACCCATCAATAGCTTAACCAGTCAGAATTCTCTACCAAGCACTGGGTTAACTGCTGGGACAGGTAACACGTCAACGGGTACGAACTTACCACAAAATACCTACCCACAAAATCCCTACAGTAATTTAAATAACGGTCAAGTAGTTCCTAATAATGGGTTAACTACGGGTACGAACTTACCGCAAAATCCCTACAATACCTACAATAATTTAAACAACGGTCAAGTAGTGCCTAATGTAGCACCAAGTAATACTGTACCTTACTCTAGCCAAAGTCCAAGTCAAAGTGTTGTCACACCCACAAACCCTGTAGGGTATGGGAATTATGGCTTGCAGCAGCCGATGCAACCACCACAATCTACCTACGGAAATTATGGCTTGCAGCAACCGACGCAACCACCACAATCTAATTATGGGAATTATGGCTTGCAGCAACCGACGCAACCACCACAATCTAATTATGGGAATAATGTGTTGCAGCAACCAACACAGTCTAATTCCGTATATCTTCTTCGCCAACTTCGAGACAAGTATAAAAATCCGGGTCAAAACTGATTTTTAAGTACGTCGGCTAGAAAAAGTCTAGCTAAGGTGATTGTGGGCTATTTGGAATCATTGGAACTTCTGGTGTTTCGGGTTGTTGCTGTTGTCGTTGCAAATATTTACTCAATACATAAGCCATATCTCCACGGGTTACGGGTTTTAATGGAGAAATATTGCCTTGAGCATCTGTATTCAGAAATCCCTCAGTAGCGACTGTAGCGATCGCTTTTCTAGCCCAAGTTGGGATAGATTTTTCATCTGGATGTGAAGCCAGAATCTCATTCACAGCGGCATCAGGAAATTGAAATACACCATAAGCCTGGGCGAAAATAGCCAGAGCTTCTGCCCTTGTCACCTTTTGGTTAGGGAAGAATTCATTGCCTCGATAGCCTTTCATAATGTCAGTTTTTAACACTGTCTGTATATCATTAAATGCCCAATAAGAACGAGGAACATCTGGAATAGTTAAATTTTCTTTGGTAACAGCTTCTCTTTTATCTAGGCGAAATGCTTTGACCATAATCGAGGCTAATTCTGCCCGACTCACTAACCTTTCTGGATAAAACTTGCCATCGGGAAAGTTTGTCATCCATTTGACAGCAGTTACTTGTTGAATGGAATCAGCTGGTATTCCAGAAGTAGATTCTGGTACTTGAGCAATTGCTGGCAAGCTTTGTAGTAGTGCCATTAAAGATAGAGTAATCGAAAGCTGACGCATCATGATAACTACTTTTAGCTGCTAACGTGAATTTAAAAAACTACGTTACTGAGGTTAACGCAAAATTTAATCTCAAGTTAACGACGAATTTCGGCTAGGCAATGTTGCTCCCGCTACGTAGTCCGTTAGCTGGTTTTGATCGTCAAGGGGGTAGAAATCAGCAAAAACTTGTTTTTTACCTTTGAGATTTTGGCGTTATCCGCCCACTACTATGGACTATAGTCAGTTTTTCAGGAGTTTTGGGAATGACAGCAGCAGCAGATCCCGTCAAGTTGATGAAGCAAGAAGTTGGCAAAGCCGCCGCCGCCCTAGTCAAGTCGGGTTCCATTGTCGGGTTGGGTACGGGGTCAACTACAGCATATACGATTCAGTTTTTGGGCGATCGCCTCAAGTCTGGCGAACTCAAAGATATCATTGGTATACCTACCTCGTTTCAGTCAGAAGTGCTGGCGAAGCAGTACGGTGTCCCCCTCGCCACCTTGGATGCTATTGACCACATCGATATTGCCATTGATGGCGCAGATGAAGTCGATCCGCAGAAGAATTTGATTAAAGGCGGTGGTGCAGCACATACCCGCGAAAAAGTCGTAGACTACCTAGCAGAACAGTTTATCGTCGTGGTAGATAGTGGCAAGTTAGTAGATCGCTTAGGTTCTACTTTCGCTGTGCCCGTGGAAGTGATTCCAATGGCAATTACTCCTGT
>CAXUOL010000890.1:746-3011 GCA_964252435.1 uncultured Nostoc sp. | reverse complement strand
CAGAGAACTGAATATCACGTTTTGACAAGGGTTTCACGTTAAGTTGACACCAATGTACATCTATACGCCCCTACAAACGATTCGTCTGTTGCAAAGATTGTTGACAATAGTTATGATATCGTGTGCGTTAATTGGCCAAGCAATCTGACGAAATTTTGCTTATATAAACATGATGTTAGTCATTACTCATTGTATCTTGCCATCTTTCACGCCTGGGCTTGCTCTCCACATCGCGCGATCGCATTTCTTGCCAAGTCCCCCACATTAGGGATTGCTGTTTTTCAACATGGTTAATAAACTGCATAATTGAGTAATCTGCCTTGATGGGAGTTTTCAAATCAAACTGAATTGTTTGGAGAATCTTGATGTCACCCATGAGAAAGTACTTAGCTGTAATCTTAGTCAGCCATAGCACAACTCGATTGCATAACCAACCAAAAATTCCTTTACGTTTTTTAGTCATCAACAGAACTTGACCTTCAGTTTTTCCCCCATCATAGAGGCGAACTGCAACCATCATGTGGATATGGAAGAAATCAGGGCCAAGTGTCACAATGCCAATACTACCGTACCAATAGCAAATACTGTAAGTTATAACATTTTTGTAGAAAATACGGATGAGCTTAATGAATGAGAAATTGTCTTTGATGGGTGTAGTATTACTGAAGATAATTGCATTTTCGTTCAGTTCGTGTTTTTCAAAAATAATTTCTAGTGGCAATTTGTGAACTGTATTGAGGTGTTGAGCATCAATTGCATTAATCATCACCACATTGGGGTGACAATTCAGCAAGAAGTGGGAATGGATGGCGACATGACACTCTTTTTGTTCTAACTCTGGAACAAAAGGTAGAGGTTGTTGCGGTATCTCTCCAGTCCAAACCCAAATCATCCCATATTTTTCAGCAGTAGGCCAAGTTTGTAACTTCACAGAAGGTGGTATATCTAAACATGGGATATCAATACACATCCCCTCAGCATCAAACTTCCAATGGTGGAAAAAACAACGTAGTGCATTACCTTCAACTTTGCCTTCAGCAAGATGAGCACCCATGTGTGGACAGTAAGCATCAAAGGTAACTACTCTTTTGTCTTTACCACGGTAAATTACTAATTCTCTACCCAAAATCGTGACAGGTTTTACTTCACCCACCCGCAGATTTTGAGAGGGTATTACCCAATACCATCCCTCAATAAAACGCTCTGGATTATTGAAAACTTTAGGTTTACGGATTGAGCTAAAAGTCTGCGAGTTGAGATTCATTTTTAGGGTTTCACTTGAAGTGAAGCAGTTGATCTAGAAGTAACATGGGAACTTCAAAAAAACAGTTACTTTCAGTACCATGAGAAACAGCTACCCAATAATTGGATAAAAATTATCAGGTAAAATCTTGAAAAAATATTATTAGAAATGTCAAAATTATGCCAATTTAATATCAGCTAAATTCCAAATATCCATTTATAATAGATATTTGAAAATTTGCAACTTAGTAAAATCTCTAATTAGATAAAAAGTTCCAATACTGATGCTAATATTTGGCTTAACTTTCAAACCACTTGATATTTAGCAAAAGTTGGGAAAATCTACTATGTTAACTCAAGATAAAAGATTGCTTTTAATTGGTTAGATAACAGATTTAACTGAAATATGCATCAGGACAATTTGTTATTACGAGAGTTCTAAGTTTAATCAATTCATTAAGACGAGTTACTTAGAAAAACTGGGACTACCGATTTGGTTGGATTTGTCTAGCGTTTATAGCGATCGCTATCCAATGGCAACACTAAATAACCAAAAAACCAATTCCCAAAACAGATTATCACTGATTTCTTCAGTTTACGAAAAAAGCCAAGTTACTCAGATTCGTCTGCGGATAAATATTCCCAAATGCTATCTGCAAGCGCCCGTGATTTCGCAGTTAATTTCTACTTATGGCTTGGTAGTTAATATTACCAAGGCTATGCTACAACCAAATGCAGATGCAGAAGGATGCTTTGACATTGAACTGCGGAAAACAGTGCCACAAATTTCTAGCGATTTAGCTTACCTAGAATCCTTGAATCTTAGAATTGTGGGCAAGCCGAATGCTGACGGCGATAGCTGGTTTTACTGAATTGACGACAACGGGCAATGTTTCTAGCAAAACAATAAGAAAATACATTGAGGAGCAAAGGCATCATGATACTACCTGATGCTTCGGCAATTTTAATTGCTGGTTGCGCAAAAAAACCGTGCGTAGAGCCGGGAGTTTTTCGGTTTTCGTG
>CAXUOL010000890.1:0-736 GCA_964252435.1 uncultured Nostoc sp. | reverse complement strand
GTTTTGTTTCCTTTTTCTGCTGTTTCTCGTAGGGTTCTGTCCCCGCTTCTCGTCTTACCTGATAATTTAAATTTCATAGTACCAAATTTCTTCTTCTCGCAACACAATTCGATGTAGGGAAAGACGATCAATCAAGCCCTCTTGCTCAAACTGCCCAAGAACACGAGTGATAGTCACACGAGTTGAACCGAGCATTTCTGCCAGGTCTTCATGAGTCAGACGCATATCTATTAAACGTCCCTTCTCAACTTCCGAACCAAACTTTTTGGATAACCATGCCAATAGCTTGATGAGCATAGTATCCACTTTTTTATGGCTACGAATGATCATTAATTCTTGAGCCTGTTGGATATGGGCAAGTAGAGTTGCTGTTAGTTCAGTCCACTCCTCTAGAGGTAAAACTGTTGCCTCCACTTTAGTTAGGCATTCCATCTGATAAGGTTCTAATTTTGACAAACTCTTACCAACGACATCTCCAGGCCCCCACAATCCCAGAGCAACAGTTGTACCATCTTCTAGATAGCTAAAAGTTCTGACAAAACCCGTTTCAATCTTCCAAAGGTCGTTATAATGCTCTGGTAGAAATGACCTACGGGCAAAAAGTTGCTTAGTATTGTTACTGTTTGAACTAGAGAAGCTTGTGTACAAAGACACCATATTATATAAAACTATTCTCCGATAAATTAACCGTAGTATTACATTTATATCAGGTTATAAGAACCTATGGGTATTTTAA
>CAXUOL010000889.1:0-3024 GCA_964252435.1 uncultured Nostoc sp. | reverse complement strand
TGTTCGTCAAAAATGGCAAACTCGCGGTCATACTGTAGTGCGCCACTGGCAAGAACTCTAGCGTTCTCAACTTCAACACCATCCAGTGATTTAACTGGATACAGTAAAATCTTAGCTAGGTAAGGCGTCACGTCGCTTTGCTCCGAATTCAAAATTCAAAATTCTTGCATTATTGATCCCCATAAATAAATTTAGTTGCTCTGTATCATAAGTCGTTTTCGATCATAGCAATATTTGGATTTGAGATTTGGCGAAAAGTCGCAGCATCTCGCAAAGAGCGAACTGAACTTTTCAAGACGGATTTTGGATTTTAGATTGGTGATTTAGTAGTCCCCAATCTAAAATCTAAAATTCTTTTGTTAATGATCTATTTGAGCAATATTGTTTGTTAATTATGGATATATTGGCGATTTATCGATTCCGCCAACATGATTTAAAGGCCAGAAGCGAACTACAGCACGTCCAATAATATTCTGGCGCGGGACAACACCCCAGCAACGGCTGTCATAACTACTGTTACGATTATCACCCAGTACTAAATATGAATCGGCTGGTATAGTCTGGGGTTTAGCCAAAAAAGGTGGCTGTGGCCCTGATTGGCAAACATCAATAACTGTAGTCTGCCCAGAACTGAGGTAATTAGATTCTGGGAGAGGTTTGTTGTTGATATAGACTTTGCCATCCTTAAGTTGTATTTTTTCTCCAGGTAAGGCAATTATACGTTTAATAAAAGCATCTTGATATTGTTCTTTTTGTAGTTCTTTCGTCGGTGAAAATACTACTATATCTCCCCGTTCCGGGTTAGCAAATTTATACTTCAACTTATCCACAATAATTTTATCTGCCTCCCACTGGTTTGGCGTACCATGCAGAGTCGGTTCCATTGAGCCAGAAGGAATCCAGCGTGCTTCAGCAACAAAGGTACGAATTCCCAGAGCTAAAACAATGCTCAATACAATTGTTCTACCTAGCTCTGCGATCCAAGAATTATCGGGTTGTTGACTAGAGTTGTTATCAGACACTTGATTATGCATGAAATTACTTAACTTAACGAAAGATGTAGGTAATTAACTCGCCTAGTGAGACTTTATCTGTTAATCTTAACGGGAAAATTTTAATTTCCTAGTTATGTTTGCATCTTGACTACCAATTTTAGATTGTGAATTGTGAAGGAGGCAGGGGGCAGGAGGTTTGAATTTAGATGAGGCTTTTATATGAGACGCTTTTGCGTTCAACCCTATCTAATTGCAGTCCACCAAATCGGAGATTTTGTGGGGGACTTAAACCCTTGTTGCCTCTCTTGTTAAAAATAAACTTTTTTTTAAGGCGCGGCAAAAATTGGTTACTCCGATCGCGAATAAGTTTAACCTAAAAGCATGGTTCTCTGTAATACATAGCTCCCTGTCTAAACTTGGTTATCTCTATGTCATCGCCAAAAATGTTACTGATTCGCCGCGCTCGCATAATCTTACCCGATGGTGAACTGATGGTTGGGGATGTGTTGACGCGCGATCGCCAAATAGTCGAAGTTGCGCCAGAAATCTCCCAAACAGCACTAGTCACTGAAATTGACGCAGAAGGCTTAACTTTGTTGCCAGGAGTTATCGATCCGCAGGTGCATTTCCGGGAACCTGGATTAGAACACAAGGAAGATTTATTCACCGCCAGTTGTGCCTGTGCTAAAGGGGGAGTCACTTCTTTTTTAGAAATGCCCAATACGCGCCCCCTAACTACGACACAACAGGCTTTAGACGACAAGCTAGAACGGGCCTCACACAAATCTTTAGTTAATTATGGCTTTTTTATTGGGGCAACAGCAGAGAATTTACCAGATTTGCTTTTAGCAAAGCCAACGCCGGGAATTAAGATTTTCATGGGATCGATGCATGGTCAGTTGTTGGTTGATGGCGAAACAGCATTGGAGGCGATATTTGCCAAAGGCGATCGCTTAATTGCCGTTCATGCCGAAGACCAAGCTAGAATTAACCAACGCCGTCAAGAATTTGCCAATATTCACGATCCAGCCGTTCACTCGCAAATTCAAGACGATCAAGCGGCAATGCTTGCAACCCAACTAGCATTAAAACTTTCTCAAAAATATCAACGTCGGTTACATATTCTCCATCTGTCAACAGCACTGGAAGCAGATTTGCTGCGTCAGGAGAAACCGAGTTGGGTGACAGCGGAGGTGACACCACAGCATTTGTTATTAAATACTAGTGCATATAAAACAATTGGCACATTAGCACAGATGAATCCACCTTTGCGATCGCCCCACGATAACGAAGTTCTCTGGCAAGCTTTGCGCGATGGTGTGATTGATTTCATCGCAACAGATCACGCACCGCACACCTTAGAAGAAAAAGCTCAAGAATACCCCAATACTCCTTCGGGAATGCCTGGGGTGGAAACTTCCCTCGCTTTGATGTTAACTGCGGCAATGCAAGGAAAGTGTACCGTTGCTCAAGTTGTGAACTGGATGTCTAAAGCTGTAGCTGTGGCTTATGGTATTCCTAATAAGGGAGCGATCGCACCTGGTTATGATGCCGATTTGGTGCTTGTAGATTTAAACACATACCGCCCAGTTCGGCGGGAGGAACTTTTAACCAAATGCCATTGGAGTCCTTTTGAAGGCTGGAACCTGACCGGCTGGGCTAAAACCACCATTGTCGGCGGTGAAATAGTTTATGACAAAGGCCAGGTAAATACGCAAGTGCGGGGTCAAGCTTTAACTTTCTTATAGCAAATATTTATTTAACCTTATTAAAAAAATCTTCAATAACTACTCCATTTCCGCTATCAGATTACCTATTTAGATCGCGTCTTTGTGATAAATCGCCATCAAGACGAAAGACTGATTATTGTAGAGACGGCGATTCATCGCGTCTCTTGCTTTAACCGAACAGTAGACCTGCCTTGAAAATAGAGGCTGAAACAACGCAAAATCGTGACAACATCATTTTCATTGTTCCTTGTGAGCGCAACTCATGGAGTCTCTTGCAAAAGTCCCCTAATACCCCACCC
>CAXUOL010000888.1:0-3025 GCA_964252435.1 uncultured Nostoc sp. | reverse complement strand
GGGGAGGGTTAGGGTGGGGTAAAACCCTGGTTAATCAGCTATTTCAGACTTGTGTGTACACCGTAGGCTTGCGGGGAGGGGAGCTAAATTTCCAAGTTTTCATGCTATTTAACAATTATAGTGGCGTAATCCAATAAGTAATACCTCGAATAGCTTGTTTTTTAAAACCAAACAAAGGTAAATTGTCTTCAGATAAACCTACATAAGTCCAATGTGGAACATCGTTTTCTACAGTTTGAAACCAACCATTTTGATTAAGAGCTTTTCTCTGTTCTTTACTACCTACGCGTAAATCAATTGCTAATCCCCAGAGATGTTGTGAAGTTCCGGGAGGTGCAACTAAACCAAGAATTTTTGTTTCTTTACCTTGTTGAACTTTTGCTAAAACTTGATTGTTAGCATACTTATGCCAAAATCTTAAATTCGTGTTGAAAGTGCGAGTACAATCACCAGAACCATAACCAGATTTTAGGGGAATTTGTTGTTGGACTCGCGCTTTATTTAAAGCATCAGCCGCCGATTTTTGTAAATAACAGTCGTTAGTACCATCAATATGACCCATTGTTAAAGTAGCTTGAAACTCTTGGGTTTCTTGTTCATTAGCAAAGACATCTGTTTGCGGCAATTTAATTCCAATATCTGGATTTACGAATACAGCACCATAACTTCGCAGCAAAGTATATTCATAAGTATCAGGCTGGGGAATTGTGGGTAATTTTCTAGCGATCGCAGATAAAAAACGCTGTTGAGCATTTAATTTGGGATCGGGAATAAATGGTTCTGATGTTGTATTTTTAGAGGTATCTATACAAGGTAATGAATCATTACTCAAGCATTCTTGTAATGGTTGGGCAGTTATAGCAACTTTGTGGTGGGTAATCTCATTACTAGCTACTAATGTGAAAATCATTAATATAACAATAGTAATAAATTTCGTCTTTTTCAAAACTTGTTTCATTAATAACTTAAATAGATAATTTAGGTTTAATTGTATTGCAAAAATTTATAAAATGTTGAAGACTAGGTAAGTGATGGTTTTTATTTTCAATCCTTGTCAATAATTGTTCTAGATAATGTAGCTTCAGTACATCACCAGGATTTTTTTTAGAATAGCTAATATTTTTGGCTCGAAATAATTCTTTTAAATAAGCTTCATGGAACTGAGCATGAGTGTTAAATTTATCATACTTACCCATTAGCTCTGGGCAATTAACTGAAATATCATAATAACGCGTATAATCTAATAATGGTTGGCTTTGGGGTTGCCTTGAGTAAATTTTTCTATTTCCTAAAAACCAAGTTTCAAGACAACGATTTTGGATGATTACAACAAGCTGTGTACTTCCCATCTGAATTTTTTCAGCAGTTAAAAAATCATAAATTTCCTGCTCGATACAGCTAACTGTATTCTCTTCTGCATCTAGACAGACTACAAAGTAGTCATACTTGCCATTTGCATTGATGTCTGCAACAGCATTAGGAAGATGATCGTAAATAATTGAAGGATAACCTTCTGCGCTGAATAGATAATAGTTGTTTTTATTGACTTCATCGTAATTCTGAACTTGTTCTAGTTTCGGTAACAGATATTTTAGCCAAGCTGGATAAACTTTTCTTTCAGTTCTTTTACCTTCAACAAGAAAGTATAGATTCATCCGGCTGCAATTCCTTCCTTGTAAGCTTCAAGATTAATCAGTTGCATAAAGGCTTGATGCCTAGATTTACCAAGATTATAATCTTTGGCATCCTTAACTGTTACTACACCACCTCGACGAGTTACAATTTTCCAATGCTCCATTCCAATTTTATTAATAATATAAGGATGGTGGCTAGTGATTATAAATTGTAATTTTCTGTTTTCTAGTAGTAAATCGCTTAAAATATCAATGCAATTAACTCCCAAGCTATTTTCAAATTCATCAATCAAAATCACAGTCCCTTCGGCAGATAAATAAAGTTCACTAATATGCATTAGTGTTCTAAACATTCCAGAAGATATACGTTCTTCAATAATCCAATTATTAACTCCTTTTTCTTTGATATTAATCAAAGGATAATCTGCAATAATTCTAGGCAAATTCTCATCTTCATTAGGTTCCATTTTGATATCTCCTATATGGTCAAATATATCTATAAACCTCTGTTTAATTTCTTGAAAAATTTCTGGCTGATAGTTATAAACTAACCCTAATTTAATTCGAGTTGGTAAATTACTTTCCTGAATGTCTTCTAGAGAATAATATTTTCTACCTGCAAACTTATTCTTAATAATTGAAGAATGAAACATAATATCTACAGAAAGAGAATTTTCTCTTCTTGAGTGATCGTTATAAATAATTTTGTTAAATCCATCTTGAACAGGTGTAATGTTTTCTTCCTCACTCAATATTTTAACAGCACTTTCAAAAGGTGAGAGTTTTGGTAATTTATTACCATCAAACACTATCTCATGATTATTTCTTTCTATAATAACTTTCTCATTAATAGATAAATGTTCTCTATTGATTCTAAATTTATTCTTTTCTACTTTTTCATCATCAAGGATGAATGCATTTACTTCCTTGGTTTCAAATTCTCCATTCCATTTATATTCATAATTATTTGAAGAAAAATCTATGTCCCATTCCACACCATTCAATGAACCACCTCTAGCTATTTCTCGCAAGCCCATAATAGATGTAAGTATTTGTGTTTTTCCAACACCGGATATCCCAACTAAAAGATTTAGATCAGAAAAATGTATCGGCTCAAATTGCCACTCTAGTTTATGGTTATAATAGGTGATTTTGTTGATTTTCATATTTACACCTAAAGAAAATAAATGAAACCGAATAACCAAGCCATAAACATTAATTATAAGTTACCTTAATTAGTCTTTTGTTTATAGTAATGTTGATAACTTGTTTAGCAAAAAGTTACCTCCATGAAACCACTGGAACAGTTAAAATTGAAAAGAACTCTAAGCTTGCCGATCCTGTAAGTATGACCATGCACAATTCCGTTGAATTCCAAGACGCTTTTGATG
>CAXUOL010000887.1:0-3026 GCA_964252435.1 uncultured Nostoc sp. | reverse complement strand
TTCGTGTCTCCAACGCAGAAGTAGTTGAGTTTTATAGAAAACTTGGCTATCTCGTAGAAGAACGCATCAGTATGGGAAAGCTTGTTGCATAGGTAATTGTAGCGTTGCCAAATTTAACCCAAACTAGGAGAAATTTATGAAGCTTGATGCAGTTCATCATATTCAAGTAACTTATCCTCTTGAGGTGGAGGATGCAATGCTGTCTTTCTACAGCAAAGTTTTGGGACTGACTGAAATTGCCAGACCTGATGTCATCAAAAATGATTCAGGAGCGTGGTACAAGTTGGGAGAGATTGAACTGCACGTTAGTAGAGAGAAAAACGCCAATAACCAAGCATCTAGACGGCATTTTTGTTTCCAAGTCGATAACTTGAACGCCTTTGAAGTACACCTAAAAGAGCATGGGATAGAAATTATTCCCGATCAACGACCACTTCCAGGATGCGTGCGGTTTTTCCTCCGAGATCCCGGCGGGAATCGTATAGAGATTGCAGAGTTCGTTAAGAGTACTTTTGGACAGCGACAAACAATCGATTTTGTAGCCTGAAACCCTTACTGTGGAAACAATCGACACCAGTCAACGAAGTTATGAAGGTTTTCAAGGTTCTGGCGAGTAGTGTCGATGAGTTCAACAAATTCGGGAAAGTAGCACACCATTTTACCTGTGTTGTCAAGATTTTGTCAATCTGACTCCTGAATCCTGAATTCTTTTTCAAATCAACAATTTTCTCCTGATGTTTCACACGCACCAATACTCACCCAGGTGCTAGAACCATCTTGCCAATGTTCTTTCTTCCAAATGGGTGCTTCATGTTTGAGCGTATCAATAGCATATTGGCAAGCTTCAAACGCCTCACTCCGATGGGGAGAACCCACAGCTACTAAAACGCTGATTTCCCCAACTTGCAAACGTCCAATGCGATGATAAATCACGACTCGATTCACATCAGACATAGATAAGCGAATATCAGCAGCAATTTGATAAAATATCCGCAATGCCATCGGTTCATAAGCTTGATACTCTAGAGCAATCACAGGTTTACCATCGGTTTGATTGCGAACCATACCACTCATCACAACCACAGCACCATTGGCTGGATCGTCAGATTTGGCGTAGATTTCTTCCAGAGATAACGGCGCAAAGGTAATGGCAAAACTATCTTCGGCTCTTGGTTTAACAGCAGAGGTAAGTGTGGTTGTCATCAGAAAATTGGGTAGAAACCCCGTCCTTGTAGGACGGCTTTACAATTAAACGCTCAAGCGCCACGAGTTGTAAGACAAAAACTTACAATCTGTGGGTAGTGCGTTTTGCGTTAACCGCTTGCCCGAACTAATGTCGTGCAAACTAATTAACTTTCTTTTTGGATCTTTCTTGGTTGGAGATTCTTGCCAACCACCGATATAACAAAACCGATATTTTGAATGTTTAACAACTGAGCCACGCTTAAAACCTGCACTGATGGTTCCCCCATAACGAGGTCTAATGTGTCCAGCTTGATGTTGAAATCGGTGGAGTTGACGACGATGAAACTCCAAAGGAACAACCTCAATTAGTAATGTGTTGTCGGGGACAGAATGACCGCCAATGTAGCAATTAGCTAGAACCCACGAGTCAACACAATGAGCGTCAAACTTGTTGGATAATTTATTTTTGGACTTTTTCAACCCCAAAACTTGACGTTGTGTGTAAGTCTCGTAACAGCAACGAGTTTCTAAACTAGCTATTTGGCGCAGTTGCCTATAAAACCACTGTTTACCAACTTCTAGTAGAGAGAACATAACGTTCCACGAAAGTCCGTTTTTCCATGTAGACGCTTTAATGTCTTCGACAACAAAGATTGTTATAGGAAATATTGAAGTTAGCCATTTACAAATACGCAGTTTCCATTGCCAACGGGCTTGTGTTGATGGTGGCAGCTTCTGTTTGTTGATTAATCGATTGGCGCGGTTTTGGCGACATGGTGTATTGCGAAACCTCCTAGCACGTCGCATATTTCGACGAACTTCTATATGATCTTTCACCCAATCCACTGCGTGAGTCTGAATATTTAAATAGGTATAAGCTCTGGACTTGACAGTAAAGCCTTCACGTTTGCTACCTGGGTCAACTCCAACTGCAATTGGTTGAGTGATCCTATCTGAAGGTTCTTGATTTAATCGAACACAGAATACTCCTTTTTTGAAAAATGGTGTAGCTTTACCTGAGCGTATCCAACGTCTTGCCCGACTGGGTGTCGTCGGCATTAATGGTCTATCTTCAGAATCAACTACTGGTACAAACATTTACGATAAGTCCTATTGCTAGGTATATGTATCCCTTCGCCACTGACTATCACAGAGGTTACAGACTAGGGAGGCATCCAGTAACGTGTTGTGGGCTACCACACCCAGATAGTTCAGTATTAATGGCTAGACACTGTTTTAGTCTTGTATTAAGAGATTGGTGAGTTCTCCTCTTACAAGCCCCACGCCTTTAGGCTGGGGTTTGTGACAACTGCGTTGATATTATATAGGCTTTTTCTATTGTCTCTGAAGAAAGCGTTATACCAATTCAAAATTCAAAATTCAAAAGGCCAGACTTGAAAACCCTACATGCAGTTATTAGTCATTAATCTGCATTATCTAGACGATCGCAATCATATCTACCTTTAATCTCTTGATTGAAAAAGCTGCCAATTGAGTCAGAGGAATGTAAATCTTCCCAAGTATCCTCGTCTACGCCTAAGTACTGATAAACCGCTCCACTTTGAAACTCAACTTGCAAAATCTGTTCGTTGCGATCATAGCCTACAGCCATAGCCATTGATGAGACAACTGGTAGCATGACAATTGTTTCTTCTTCAAAGGGTAATGCAGTCGTTTCGGTAATCGCTTCGTTCAGTTCTTGCAATCCTTCGTAAGCTTGTATCGGTGCCGGAATTTCCAAAAACTCTAGTTCATTGCCTCGGTCGAGCAACAACTGCAAATATCCATCAGAGTGAGCGATCGCTACTAAACTGCTCAAGTCTACCTTAGATAGCTTCATT
>CAXUOL010000886.1:0-3039 GCA_964252435.1 uncultured Nostoc sp. | reverse complement strand
GATTGCCAATGGTTTCAACGTATAACGCTTTCGTGCGATCGTCGATCGCCTGACGAAAACTTTCTGGCTGATCTCCCTCAACAAACTTGACCTTAATACCTAAACGTGGTAAAGAAACTTTAAACTGGTTATATGTTCCACCATACAGAAAACTAGTGGAAACAATATTATCCCCAGCCTGAGCAATAGTACTGATTGCCAAGAATTGCGCCGCTTGCCCACTGGCAGTTGCTAATGCTGCTACACCTCCTTCTAAAGCAGCAATCCGCTTTTCAAATACATCCGTCGTCGGGTTCATGATGCGGGTGTAAACGTTGCCAAATTCCTGGAGAGCAAATAACCGCGCTCCGTGGTCGGCGTCGTCAAAAACGTAGGAAGTCGTTTGATAAATAGGTACAGCACGAGCATTAGTTCCAGGAGCAGGCTCTTGTCCAGCATGAACTTGCAGGGTTTCAAAACGATATTGTTCTGACATAAGCAGTTATTTGAGTTTCCAATTATACAAACAATTAATAATAATTGAGCCTTGTTTTGGATGAATCAACGGTAATTTGTAAGGCTTACCGTATTTTAACTGGTTGCGCCCAGGATTCCTCATCTTTAGCACAACAAGTTGGAAAATAGAAAATGGGAATTAACACCTCTTAATTTATATGGCTCTTCAGTACTTATTATGCTAAATTCCTTTGATAAAATCCTGAAACCCTTAATTTTCAATATAATTAACATTATTTACTAATATTTTATGGTTTTAGCAATGATTTTGGATTTTAACCTGATTTTTAAGCCAAATTTTGATGTTTAACTAATAATTTGGCATAACAGGTACTGAAGAACCATTTATATTTAGAAAAAAAGCGTGTGAATCGTCATGCAAATAGACCAGCCTTTTAGAATTAATGCTGCCCAACCAGACAAACTAAAACAATTCCTCCCCAAACCTTTAATTATTTCTAGCCCAGTTGCAGGTTGGAATGGTTTTTATTTTGCCTATCATCGCCAGTCAAACTATCAACTTCCTGAGACATCGCCTTTTCAACATATAGTTACTATTTATACTAAAGAGTTTGAGGCAAAATTAAAAATTAACGGACACTGGCAAAGTAAATCCTATGCAACAACCGATGTGGGGATTTTTCCCGCCGATCAAATTTCTCCAGCAGTACAATTTGAACAGGAATTAGGGTTTATTCACTTTGGTCTTGAACCAGCGATGATTACTCGTGTTGCCTACGAATCAGTAAATGCTGATGCCGTTGAAATTGTACAACAACTGCAAACTCACGATCCATTGATTCAACAAATTGGACTGACACTCAAGCAAGAAATAGAAACTAGTGGATTTGATAGTTATCTGTATATGGAGTCAGCAGTAAATCTGCTGGCGGTGCATTTATTGAAACGTTACTCAACGCAGAAATTTATCATTCGAGAATACACAGGTGGATTACCAAAACATAAATTAAAAGAAGCGATCGCTTATATCAATGATAATTTAGATCAAAATTTGTCACTTGCGAAAATTGCGGCGATCGCACAGATAAGTCCGCATTATTTTGCTAGCTTGTTTAAGCAATCAATGGGAATACCACCTCACCAATATATCACTAAATGCCGAGTTGAAAGAGCAAAATCTTTACTTGGCAAGCAAGAATTATCAGTTATACAAGTCTCCCAAGTAGTGGGATTTCAAAGTCAAAGTCATTTCACCAAGGTTTTTCGCAAATATATCGGCATCACTCCTCAAGCATTTAAGAAGCTACACTAAATTTTTCGGAAGATAACGCTAGTTTTCGGAAGATTGCGTGAGACAGCACGATATTGTTAAAGCTAGACTCAATAGTTATCACCACATTTTGAATCTGTAGTCAAAAAAATGACACAACTAAAACCAGCTGAGGAAATGCCCGGTAGCTTTGGGCTACCCATTTTAGGTGAAACTCTTCGATTATTTGCTACCCAAGGATGGGGGCTGACGAAGAACTACCAACGCTACGGGCCAGTTTTTAAAACCAGCATTTTAGGAAAGAAATATGCAGTTTTGGTAGGGGTGGAAGCAAATCGACTAATTTTGCAAGAAAAAGCCGATTGTGTTTCTTCCTACTTAGGATGGAAAGTGGCTATGGAGCATATTTTTGGGCGGCCAATGATGCTTCAAGATAGTGAAGAACATCGTCGGACTCGTCGCTTAATGGCTCCAGCTTTTCATAGTAAAGCCATTGCTAATTATTTTGACCTCATGCAAACTGAAGTTAATAATTGCCTAGAAAACTGGGTGCAAAACAGTCCAATTTATATTAAGAATGAATTTAATCAGTTAGCATTGCGAATTGGGATTCGGTTATTATTAGGTGTTCAACTACAAAGCGAAGTTGAGCAAGTCGAACAGTTGTATAATACTTTGACGCAGGGAGCATTGGCGTTATTACGGTTAGATATACCATTCACAAAATATGGTCGTTCTCAAAATGCTAGTCGTCAGTTGAAAGCTTTCTTAGAAAAAATTATTAGCGAACGTAAACTTCAAGGCAACTTAGAGGAATCTTGTGATGTATTAGGATTGTTTTTGGCAGCATTAGATGAAGAGGGAAATACTTTAGCCCAGTCGCAGATTATAGACGAACTGATCCACTTATTAAATGCAGCGCATTTCACTACTGCTACATCCTTAACATGGGCAATGGTTGAATTAGCAGCGCGTCCACAATGGTGTGAGAAACTTCGCCAAGAACTTACAGAAGTTGTCAAAGATGAACCTTTGAAGTTGGAACACCTTAAGCAACTGAATCAAATGACTTATTTTTTCAAAGAAATAGAACGACTTTACAATCCCGCAGGTGTAGTGCTGTTTCGGGGAGTTGTAAAAGAAATTGAATACGCAGGTTATCGCATTCCTCCTGGTTGGGTGGTGATTGTTGCTCAAGGATTAACGCATCGCATGAGCGAGATTTATACTAACCCAGAAAGTTTTGATCCAGAACGCTTTGCCCCTCCCCGCGAAGAAGATAAAAAAGACTCCTTTGCTTTAATTGGTTTTGG
>CAXUOL010000885.1:0-3040 GCA_964252435.1 uncultured Nostoc sp. | reverse complement strand
GCTCTTGAAGGGAGTGTTCTGGATCGGCAAAGGTTAAAAACAGCGGATCGTCAAATACAGAAGTAGCTTCATCAAAAGAAACATTATGCTTGGCAAGGTTGATTCTGGCTTTTTCTTCGTCCCAATCAAATACCATGTTCCTAATTTGCAACGACTTCTTTTCCCAAGCCTAAACTTTAAGCAATGCTGATGGAGCCTACAATAAGCAATATATCCAATTGTAATAAACTTATGGCGATCGCAGTAGTTAAACCCTCATCCTGGCTAACGACTGGTATCCGAGTCGAAAAAGTCAATAATCTTAATCTGTTCAAATTTACAGACGAATTGGGTTTGCGGATGCAAGAACTCCTAGATAGAAAAAAAGCAGATTCTCTCACACCAGAAGAAGCATCTGAGTTAGAAGCTATTGGAGAATTAGACATGATTTTTAGCTATATCAATGCGGTGATTGCTTGCCAAACATGACGATTCCTAATAATATCCAAGAGTTTGTTCGTCAACGTGCTAACTTCAAGTGTGAATACTGCCATTATCCTGAATCCTTAAGTACTTCTCCGCTGACAATTGACCATATTTATCCACAATCTCTAGGTGGTTCCGATGATGTGAATAATTTGGCTTTAGCTTGTCGTCGCTGTAACGAACGTCATTATAATTTTACAGTTGGAATCGATCCCGAAACTAAGCAAGAAGTCACCTTATTTAACCCCCGTCAGCAACAGTGGTCTGAACACTTCATTTGGTCAGCAGACGCTACACAAGTTATTGGGATTACCTCCACAGGTCGGGCAACTTGTAATAGATTAGACTTGAACGATCTACGCCGTAGCGATCTGTTCATTCAAAAATCTCGACAGCTTTGGGTTAAAGGAGGTTTCCATCCCTCTCTTAAAGATCCGCGACAGGAAAACCTACAATAAGCAGTGTATTCAATCGTAATAAAATTATGGCGATCGCACCTATTAAACCCTCATCCTGGCTAGAGAATGGTATTCGACTTGAAAAAGTTAGTAATATTAACCTGTTTAAAATTACAGATGAATTGTCAGATCGGATGCAAGAACTTGTTGATAAGAAAACAGCTAATTCTCAGACACCAGAAGAAGAGGCTGAACTGGAAGCAATTGGGGAATTAGTGATAATTGTTACCTACATCAATGGGATGATTGCTAATGAAGCGCAAGAATCCAACGAGATAGAAAACAGGGACATGGGAATAGACAAAAATTAATCCAATAATTCTATCTGATTTGTGAAAATTTGCACTGTCCAGATCCCCGACTTTTTAAAAAGTCGGGGATCTAATTAGGGTTTATTGCATCAGAATTTGCCGGATTAAAATACTCATTACCTCATCTGGGCTGCCAGTTGATACCAGTGGACTCCAATCTCCTACGCTGGCGTAGCCAATTACCTGCAAATAGTGAATTGTACTGGTAACGGCTTTGGTTGAACCAATCAATATATGCTTAATCGGTTCTCTCTTGGGAAATGGCTGTTCAGTTGATTGTTTGGCGGTAGGTGTATCTAAATATTCACCTAAGAACTGTTCTAACTTTGACTGGGCGGAATCTTCTTGTTGTGCCATGATTGTATTTATCTCCTGATAAGGGGGACAGATAAGGGCGATCGCATTCATCTTTTGCGGGATTGGGCGATCGCCTTTATCATGCTTTTATGTTAATGTATAATTTTATACTTGTCGACTATAAATTGAAAAATTCTTATTAATAATTTTCAAATTTTAAGGGTAGTAAATTATCATTAGCGGGAGTAAAATTAGTAACATTAACTAACAGAATTACCCTTATTGTTTGGCTGTTATACCAATTTTTTAAAGAAAGAAGGCGACAAATAACGTAATACCAATTCTTTAAAATCCAGCAACAGATTCAAACCCTGAAACCCTTACTAGAGATAACTTTATGAATTACGAATTATCAATTACGAATTACGAATTGGTATAACCTTGCAAAGTCTTACGCCCCTAGCAATGATTTATCTGTTACAAATATTTGATTCTATCTTTCTCAGGACTTACGCAAAATCATAAGAAAACGAACTACAGAGAAGCCAGTGCGCCCTTGCGGTTCCCCGACTTGTTCGCTTTTAGCGTTTCTGCAGGGTAGCAACTGGCGCGACGCAGAGGACACCGAGAAATAAGAGTTTCAGAGAGTAAGTCTTATTTCTCAAAAAAAATGCTAGATTTAGCAAATTTTCAGCTAATCTAGCAAACCTAAATTATTTACAAGAAGTCTAATCTTCAGGTTCAATTCCCGCAGCCCGCAATTGTGCTGCTAGTCGTTCGGCGCGTTGGCGTTCTTGTTCAGTTAATTCTGTTCCCCAAGGTAGAAGGTTTCCTTGTTCATCCCACCACCGTAACCACTTTCCTGTGCGGTTTTCACGAGTACCTTGCCACACCCCAAGGTAAAGATTCATTTCTGCTATCCAGTAGCGTTGATTTTCATCAGGCTCTTGCAAAATGTACTGTTCTGTGTTTTTTAAGCGATACATCTCAAAACTGCCGCTGTTTGGCTCAAAAATGATGTAGTTTGGTACTTTTAAGATGCGCTCGTAGAAAAACCATTTTCCTGGGGGATATGTCGCTTTAATAGAATATTCTGTCTCCTGTGTATCAGAAACAAATTCCATCACAATTACGGGAATGTCACCCTGTAATTGAGGTGTGTAACTGCGTATTACTTCTTCTCTACTAACATTAATTTTGGCAATGAAAGCCCAATCAGGAGCTTTAATGACCATTTTGTTGTTTAGAGTGGCACAAATGCCGTAATTAGTTGTTGTTAGAGCGTTAGCTGAAATTTTTCCGGCTAATTGTAGGCTTTCTGTAAGTGCCGCAGCTAAGGCTGGTTGGTTGATGTTGTCCACTGGATCGTCGGGGAGTTTGTAATCATCGGGTAGTTTTTGCCAAGTGATTTGGTAGTCTTGGGTGAGGGTTGTCATGATGGGTTTTCCTTTAGTAGTGCTGAGTGCTGAGTGCTGAGTGCTGAGTGCTGAGTGCTGAGTGCTGAGTGCT
>CAXUOL010000884.1:0-3040 GCA_964252435.1 uncultured Nostoc sp. | reverse complement strand
CTTTTGCGCTCACTTTACTTCAACACAGTAAAAGATGTCAAATGGGTTCTATATAACAATCTTGAATCATTCACGATCGCCAAGATTATCGACTTTCTAGAGAAGTCAGGGATCTGATTATTCACGAATGATTAGACATCTGGTGCAGTTAAATATGCGTTAAGGACTTGCAAAAAATAAATTATCCCAAATTATTTGGAGATTTGTAGGGGCGTAATACTGTTCGGTTAAGGCAAGAGACGCGATGAATCGCCGTCTCTACAATAATCAGTCTTTCGTCTTGACGGTGTATAAATCGCGTCTTTGCGATCTAGAATTTTCATCAAAAAACCTTAACCGAACCTTATTGATACAACATTTTCTGTATCACTTGGAGTATTCTAGGCAATTAAAAAGACCATATTACTTGTGAAGAATAGTTTAAAATCTGTAACATTAAGCTAGTTCATCTAATTACTCAGGTTGATAATAAACCCTATGTAGATTGGACTAAGTTAGAAATCGCCATGAGCAATTCCTCTGGTGCTACAGGTTTAACTATGTGCTGTTGAAACCCTGCTCTTAGTGCGTACTGCTGATTGATTTCGCCTGCATAAGCAGTCAGAGCGATCGCAGGCATCTTTTTTCCTCCGAGTTTTGCTTCCAAAGTCCGCACCTGTTGCATCAGCATATAGCCGTTCATTTCTGGCATTCCAATATCGCTGAGTAAGATATCTGGCTTTGACTGGGTTAGCGCTTGTAATGCTTCATCTCCTGATGCTACTGCCGTGACGATCGCACCAAACTGTTGCAGTACAAAGCTGAAAAAGTCACGGGTATCATCATTGTCATCCACAACCAGCACTTGTAAACCCATGAGGGGAGAGGAGGGAAAAGCGGCAGTTGAGGAATCAGTATTTGTGTCATCCTGGATTGTTGCACTGTCTTTGATTAGCGGCAATCTAACTGTGAAGATCGCTCCCTGCTCCTCGCCAGGACTTTCCGCCCAAACCTTCCCCCCGTGCATTTCAATCAAGTGACGAGCGATCGCTAAACCTAACCCTAATCCACCAAATCTTCTAGTTGTTGTACTATCACCCTGACGGAAATAGTCAAATACATGAGGTAAAAAATCAGGGTCAATGCCTTTACCTGTATCGCTGACAGTAATCTGCGCCTGAGCCTCGATGCGCTCCAATCGCACATTTACTTTTCCCTTAGTCTCAGTAAACTTGACGGCATTTGATAGAAGATTCCAGAAAACTTGCTGTAAGCGGGCTGAATCACCCAAAACTTTCCCCACAGTTGGATCGAGCATCGTCTTAATCTCAATGCTTTTAGCCTCTGCTGCTAAATGTACTGTTTCCATTGCGGCTTCAATGGTGGATACCAGATCGACTGGAATCGTGTTCAGGCTGAGTTTGCCTTGGAGGATGCGAGAAACATCTAATAAGTCTTCAATTAGTTGAGCTTGTAATTTGGCATTGCGCTCAATAGTTTTTAGTGCTTTGTTGAGCGCTGCCTCATCAAATTTCCGGCTTTGCAACAGTTTTGCCCAACCGAGAATCGGATTCAAGGGCGATCGCAATTCGTGAGAAAGTACCGCCAAAAACTCATCTTTGATTCGATTAGCAGCCTCGGCTTCCGCCCTAGCTCTTTGTTCGAGTTGCAAAAGGCGATCGCGTTCTGATTCGGTGCGTTTGCGATCAGTGATATCAGTTAGCATGGCGATCGCACCTAAGCACTCACCCTGTTCATTGAAAATCGCTCTGGCAGAAATCAGTGTCCAGATGTACGAACCATCTTGGCAGCGCAATCGCCCTTCTTTGAGATCGCTCTCTTCTCCCCTGAACCACTCCAGTTTCTCTTCATCTGCGATATCATCAGCCCAATCCATAAAATCAAATATAGAACGACCCAGTATTTCTGCTGCCGGATAACCCAACATCTGAGATATCCGCTGATTCACGAACTCTGTTCGGGCTTCAGAGTCAATCATCCAAATTCCTTCATAAGAGGTATCAACAATTCGGCGATACTTAGCTTCACTCTTCTGTAAAGACTCCTCTGCTTGCTTGCGCTTACGCCGCTCCTTAGCTTCCCGCAATGCGCGTTGCACTGAGGGAACTAACCGCCCTAGTCGTTGCTTTAACACATAATCAGTTGCACCGTTCTTCAAAGCTTCGATCGCTAATTCTTCACCCAGTACAGCCGAAACAAAAATAAAAGGAACCTCTGGACAACAATTTCGGGCAATTTCTAAGGCAGAAATTCCATCAAAAGATGGCAAGGCATAATCGGCAAGAATTAAATCAAAAGCCTCTGTTTCCAAAGCAGCTAGGAAATCAGCACCGATTTCGACTCGGATCAGTTGGCAATCAATTCCCCCTTCGGTTAGTATCGCTTGGGCTAGCTCTGCATCTAACGGGCTGTCTTCCAAAAGCAGGAAACGTAAGACATTCATCAGTTGCCCTCCTTTTGAGGATGAGGCGCGGGAGGTAAAGCACCAACGGGAGGCTGATTGATCACTGCCCAAAACAGGCCAACACCCTTAATAGAATCGACAAAATCATGGTAATCTACTGGCTTGACAACATAAGCATTGACTCCTAATTCGTAGCAGCGAACTAAATCCGGTTCCTCGCGGGAAGAAGTCAGTACCACGATTGGAATTACTCGCATTACTGGGTCAGATTTGAGTTGTACCAGCACTTCTAACCCATCGACTTTAGGTAGTTTCAAATCGAGCAGCACCACAACAGGATACCCTTCCATTCGCAACCGGAACAACCCTCGGCGATAAAGATAATCTAGTGCTTCTTCGCCATCACGTACCACCACTACTTCGTTAGCGAGATGGTTTTCTGACAAGGCGGCTAGGATTAACTCTGCATCGTTGGCACTGTCTTCAATTAGCAGAATTCGCTTCAGTTCTTTCATTCACTTTCCTTCTTTAACAATTTAGGCAGCGAGAAATAAAAGGTGGCGCCACTGTCAACTACAGCCTCTGCCCAAACTCGACCATTATGCCGATGAATAATGCGTTGCACGTTTGCCAATC
>CAXUOL010000883.1:0-3043 GCA_964252435.1 uncultured Nostoc sp. | reverse complement strand
GAGGATTAGCCGCAAGGTACTGAACCTTCTCCCAAAGGGAGAGGCTGCGCCAAGATAACTGAATGACTATGTAGGTGAGATTCATTACCCTAGAAGCCTCAAATCCTACCCCGTAGGTGCAACGGTGAAAGCATCACCCCCAGGTTTGAGACTAGCTATCAAAGCCTGAAGCGGGGTGAAAAGGTGTTATTACTGACAGCCTAAGTTGGTAAGCATCAAGTAAAATACCCATGAGTAAAGCCTGCTAGGAGTTACGGGTTCAGACCGGGACGCTCGGCGCATGACGCGCAGAAAATCCTACAAATAAACCTTAAATCCAACTCCAATGGAATAGAGAAACGGGTTACCGAACTCGACATCGAAAAATGCTTCGACAGGATAAGCCACAAATCCATCATGGAACGACTCATCGCCCCATCAGGTATAAAGCTCGGAATTTTCCGATGTTTAAAAGCAGGAGCCAATCCAGAGTTCCCCAAACAGGGTACGCCTCAAGGAGGTGTGCCCACTGCGAAATGTTCTTCCGCGAAGACGATGTGATGGAAAAAATAACGTTATAAGAGGAAACAAACATTACCTGCTCAAATGTAAGTTGCTCGAACAATTGCTGTATGCGATCGCGTAAATTTTATAGAGAAGAAAATAGTTCATTTTTGAGCGATTTTTTGATTTCCAAGCTTATTATTCAGTTTCCAACTTTATTTCTCGTTTTACAACAACAGCTGATAAGAAGCCGTCAAAGCTACCGCCAAAGCATCCGCAGCATCATCCGGCTTAGGAATATCATCTAAATCCAACTCCCGCGCCACCGCTTCTTGCACTTCTGACTTATCAGCATTGCCATAGCCTGTTAAAGCTTGTTTAATTTGAGCCGGAGTAAACTCTACATAAGGAAGACGACGCTGACCCAACACTAAAATGACTATACCCCGCGCCTGTGCAACCAGGATAGTACTTGACATCCGATAGAAGAATAGTTTCTCGATCGCTACTAAATCTGGTTGAAATTCCTCCATCAGGGTGTGTAAATCATCAAACAAGGTACATAAGCGCTGCCCCATTTCTACATCTGCTGACGTTTTAATTACTCCAAAATCCAGCATATTTACTGTAGTCTCTTGCACCTTTTTGAGATTTTGTGTGCAGCTAATTGCCCCAAATCCTAAAATTGCCAGTCCTGGATCTAATCCTAAAATTCGTTTTTCCATTAAATTCACTTTTACCAAGCCAGGGTATTGTTTAACTAGAAATCCTGGCAATCTTCACGACTTGCTATTAGTCTAATAGGATTGATAAATATAATAGTTTCACGCCTGGTGTTTTAAACCAAGCGGTGTAAATTTTCTGTTAATTATTGTTTGTAGCACTGCTCCAAATCAGGTATGTCAATTGGTTTTCTCAGACAAGCCCTCAACGCCCTGCAAAAGCAGTCGCGCTCTCGTACTTCCTATCGGGTTAACCAGTGGTTCAAATGGTTATCCCCTGGACTATCGGTAAAACGTTGGTTGTTAATTAGTGTTGGGGGTGTACTGCTGGCGAGTTTGGGGTTAGCCATTTGGATTAAGCTGACCCCAATTTTTTGGATGATTGAGTTGGTTAGAGGTTTCTTGGGAGTCATCACCAACCTCTTACCGAACTATATTAGTGGGCCTTTGGTGCTGCTTGGCGGCTTGCTGTTAGTGCTTTGGGGGCAAACTCGCACTGTAGGCTCAATTACTAAGGTACTAAGAGCAGAAGGCGGAGAGGAACTCATTGATGTCTTGCTGGCCCATCGTCGATTGTACCGAGGCCCAAAAATAGTGGTAATTGGCGGTGGTACGGGACTTTCTACGTTGTTGAGGGGACTGAAAACCTACAGCGCTAATATTACTGCAATTGTCACTGTCGCCGATGATGGTGGATCTTCTGGGCGTTTGCGTCAAGAATTTGGAGTGCTACCACCAGGGGATATTCGCAATTGTTTGGCTGCACTAGCAGATGAAGAAAAGTTATTAACAGAATTGTTTCAATACCGTTTTCGGGCTGGAGATGGGTTAACTGGTCACAGTTTTGGCAATTTGTTTTTAACGGCAATGAGTGATATTACTGGAGATTTAGAACAAGCAGTTGCAGCCAGTTCTAAAGTTCTAGCGGTGCGAGGACAAGTACTACCAGCAACTCTCAGTGATGTTCGCCTCTGGGCAGAATTAGCCGATGGTCGTCGGATTGAGGGGGAGTCTAGTATTCCGAAAGCTGGCGGCAAAATTGTCAAAATTGGCTGCATTCCGGCTAATCCTCCGGCAGTACCAGCAGCTATTAAGGCAATTAAAGAAGCTGATTACATTATTATTGGCCCAGGTAGCCTTTATACAAGCCTAATTCCTAATTTATTAGTACCAGAAATTGCCGATGCGATCGCTCAAACAGATGCCCCCCGTATTTATATCTGCAATATCATGACTCAACCAGGAGAAACTGAAGGCTACACTGTGGCCGATCACATCAGAGCAATTGATGCTGCTTGTGGACAAAGACGACTATTCGATGCTGTCTTAATACACAAAAAATCCCCTTCGGAGCAATCACTTATCCGCTACGCCCAACAAAACTCCCATCCCGTTTTCCTTGATAGAGAAGCTGTAACTCAACTAGGGCGACGGATTGTTCCAGCTAATGTTTTGTATGAAGACGAAACAGGTTTTGTACGTCACAATCCGCAGAAACTAGCACAAGTGTTATTGCGGTGGTACGGTAGAGGTCAGTCCCTTCGGGTAATTCAAAATTCAAAATTCAAAATTCAAAATTAAGGAAAATGAAAATTTGTCATTAGTCTAGTTTCCGGTGCGAAACTCCAAACCTAGAAGGCGATTGATGTACATCAAATATAAGCGTACCCACCCAAAACTTGAGTAGGGTTTTCATAGTACGCTTGAACTAAAAATACCCCAGGGCACTCAAGGATGCGATCGCTGTAAAAATATCTGCATAAGGTCGCCGATGTGCAAGTACCGAATGGCACGCTTGAAAACGTGAAACCTTTGTCAGGACTGGGGGTAGGGGTTGC
>CAXUOL010000882.1:0-3046 GCA_964252435.1 uncultured Nostoc sp. | reverse complement strand
GATGAAATCGACGCTGACTTGATTATTATGGGTTCACGCGGACTGAAGCGGTTGCAATCAATTTTATCGAACTCAGTCAGTCAGTATGTTTTCCAACTATCTTCTCGCCCCATGTTGCTGGTAAAAGATGACATTTATGTTAAAAGAATTAAGCGTATTATGGTGGCAATAGACAACTCTGATTCAGCAAAAAATTGCTTGAAATTGGCATTATTTTTACTGCGAGATATTCCGGGCGGCGAATTAATTTTAGCAAACATTAGTACAGATTTTGGCGGTAAAAAATCGGAAATAACTCAGGTTAACTCTAACAAAAATCCAGTTTTAGCAGCCGCTGTTGCAGAAGCTGAAAAACTAGGCATCCAATCTCGTTCTTATATCAGCAGTGGAAAACCTGGTGAAGAAATTTGTCGATTGGCAGAAGAGTTGAATATAGACTTATTATTGCTCGGTTCTCCAGATCGTCGTCCATCGATCGCTAAGAGTTTTGTTGATATAGATCGGCTCATCGGATCTTCTTTGTCTGACTATGTTCGAGTCAATGCCACTTGTCCGGTATTGTTGGCGCGGACAATCGCTTAAAGTAAACAGTGCTGAGTATAATAATTGTTGTTATAAAATAGTAAAGAAATAAGAATTTGTCTTGTCTTTACTATTCAGCACCCAGCACAGGCTACGCTAACAGCACTAAATTGATAGTTAATAAATAAAAACCCCTACACTATTGGTGCAGGGGTTATTTATTTTATACACAAACTCTTAACTATCTTTTCCACCTTCACGGCTAGCAGTTTGGATGTACAGAATTAGTAAAAACACAGCAGGGACTAGTACGAACAAAATGCTCGCTATGAACCCCAGGTCATTAACTTGCATGGCAAGAAAGCCTCTCTTAAATTTCCAGTCAACAACATTAGGATAGCATCAACGATGACAGAGTTATACCAATTCAAAATTCAAAACTTGTACTGAGCTTGTCGAAGTATTCAAAATATCCGCGTAGCGTCTCGTAGAGAGGAAACTCAATTTTGGTAGGTATTTTGACTACTGACTGAATACATGACAGATTTGAGAACTTAGGGCTTCGTGACTACGCTGACTGAGCCATTCACTAAAGTTTGACAGGCAAGGCGGTAATTTTCTGGCTTTTTCTTGAATTTCCGGTTTTCTACGTCTGTGCGGGGGGAAAGATTTTCTAGTCCTTCGACTATCTCCACAACACAAGTACCACACTGACCATTACCACCACAATTGGTCATCTTGCCAATGAATGTATATATGTCAATGCCATTTTGTATCGCCTTGAGCCGGAGATTAGCGCCATCTGCCGCTATTATCTCTTTATTTTCTTTAACGAATTTGATATTACCCATAACTGATTCCTCCTTGACTGTAAGCTTGGCTTTCAAGGCTTCATATTGACATGGACTAATTAACATCTTATTTATTATAATAAATCATTACAAAATGTTAATAAATATTAACTTTATAAAACATAGCGCTGCAAAAAAATAGGACAGGTAGTCTACCTGTCCTATAAATTGAACAATAGATTAACTTATCTAAATCCCACAGCTGCTTGCCAAACGAAAGCAAGTAACAAGAAGAATACGGGGATAACTGGGAGAACGTCTACCAAAGGATCAAAGATTTGGTAAGCTTCTGGCAGTTTTGCTAATAAAAGTGCTGCTTCCATGTTTGTTTAAATCCACCTATCCAACACAGCTTTCATAATTGAGAAGTATTGTGAACCACTTAGACTTGCCTACGGCTGAAGTCTGAGCTTCCCAATTCATCGGGAATAGCCTCAAAAACTCCGTAATTTTTTTGGTCTTACATTCCCTCCAAGGGCAGGAGTCCTGGTTCCCAAGACCCAAATCTTTCTCTTGCGACACTTACCTATGCAGCTTGGTTTTCGCTTATGGCATTGGTGGTCAAGATAGTAACTACCTTACCAGAAAATCCTGGGGATTCGTCATCCATAGGCGAATTTGTTTTTACAAAGTAAAATAATCAATTCCAGATGTAATTCTGACTTCGTGACACTTAGCGAATATCCCCCGCTCACAATCCCCATCTTAGGAATACCTTGAACGCGAACAGCGTCTCGCTCCAGATGGGGACTTTTGCGAAGTACTAACATGGTTTGGGTCTTGCTCATTGGTCAATAGTCATTTGTAATTTCACCCTCATCTGGTGCTGATTCAGATGAGTTGAGCCAGTGACCAAATTCTGCAACAAAGCGATCGCTCAATATTGCTTCTCTAATTTTTTGCGTAAAGCGAATTAGTTCGGTAATGTTGTGAATGCTCAACAAGGTATAAGCTAAAATTTCCTGCGATCGCACTAAATGAGATATATAAGCACGGCTAAAATTTTGACAAGTGTAGCACGGACAAGTTTTATCTAATGGCGTAAAATCTTCACGAAACTTAGCATTTTTTAAATTCCAGCGTCCGCCTTGGACTATCGCTGTACCATGTCTTGCCCAGCGGGTGGGAATGACGCAATCAAATAAATCTATACCAGATGCGATTGCGATCGCCATTTCCCGATAAGTACCCACACCCATCAAGTAACGCGGCTTTTCGGGGGGTAGAAGCGGTGCTGTGACTTTGACAATCTCAGCCATCAATTCTGGCGGTTCTCCCACACTCACGCCACCAATGGCATATCCGGGCAAATCCAACTTTGCCAAAGCTGACGCCGCACGGCAACGCAAATCCAAATACACGCCCCCTTGGACAATCCCAAACAACGCCTGATCGCTGCGTTGATGAGCTGTTATACAGCGTTCTAACCAGCGGTAAGTGCGCTCAGTTGCAGTTTCTACCTCTTGGCGAGTCGCTGGGTAGGGCGGACACTCATCAAAGGCCATAATCACATCAGCCCCCAAAGTATTTTGAATCTCAATGGATAGCTCAGGTGTTAAGTTAATAATTTGTCCATCATGGGGCGAGCGAAAAGTTACGCCTTCTTCAGTAATTTTTCGCATCTCGCTTAAGCTGAACACCTGAAACCCACCCGAATCTGTGAGCATTGGGCC
>CAXUOL010000881.1:0-3050 GCA_964252435.1 uncultured Nostoc sp. | reverse complement strand
CTGCCCCTCTGCCCCTCTGCCCCTCTGCTTTCCCTTGACACTCTAAGCCAGGGTAACTTTTATCACTTTTATTTCAAAAAATTTCCTGATATACACCAACTTTATCTGTCAAAAGAAATATTGGTGCAAGTCAAATGAAATACCAGGAGTGATATGAGTCTACTGATGGCGATTGTGTTGGCAACAGTGCCAATATCTGCGCTCAATTTACCAGAACAGTCCGTAATTCTGTCAGATAATCCGGTGCAGCAGTCAACACAGGATAATTTATCTCAAGTTGTCTCACCTGCTGAAATTACACCACCTGAATTCGTGCAACCAGATATAACCACCTCGTCAGCTATAAAAAACAAGTACGAAAATATACGTAGAAAAAGTACAGAAAAAATTCAATTCATCAGTTCACCTAACTTACCGAAATTAAAAGATACTCAACCTGTAACAGAAGTTGTACAGAACCAGGAAAGTACAGAAGAATTTTCCCAATCTTCCTATCCCTTAGACTCAGACAACCAAATGTCTCAAGTTACCTCAGTATCCCAACTCCAGGACGTGCAACCCTCTGATTGGGCTTTTGGTGCTTTGCAGTCTTTAGTAGAACGCTATGGCTGCATTGCTGGATACGCTGATGGGAATTATCTGGGGAATCGTAGCATCAGCCGTTATGAATTTGCGGCTGGTTTAAATGCTTGTTTGGAGAAGATTAACAATGCGATCGCTAACAATAAAATTAATACTGTTAATAATGAAGATTTAATCCTGCTGCAAAGATTGCAAGGCGAATTCAAAGCAGAGTTGCAGCAATTACAGCAGCGTGTTGAGGCTGTGAAAAACCGGACTAGTGAATTACAAGGTAATCAGTTTTCCACAAATACTAGATTATTTGGTCAAGCCATTTTTAGCGTTCAGGGAACCAATAGCCCCGATGTCGATTTGTTTCCTAGAGATGGAGTACCTGAACGCCAAGGAAAAACCAATCTGACTTTCACAAGTAGTGCCCAACTAACCTTGGCAACTTCATTTACAGGGCGAGATTTACTGTTAACTGGGCTGTCTGCGGGTAATTTGGGTTCTAATGCATCGTTGTTATCTACCAATATGGGGCGGTTGGGTTTCGAGTCAAATACAGACAACAATCTAGTTATTAGTGACTTATCTTATCGATTTCTCGCCTCGGATAACTTGGGAATTGTCGTTGGTACGGCGGGAGTCAACCCAATCAACACCTTTCGCGGTATTAGCCCTTTAGAAGGTTCTAGCGATGGCGCAATTTCTCTATTTGGTCAACGCAACCCGATTTTAAGTATTGGTAACGGCAGTGGTGGTATAGGCTTTGACTGGCAGATTAGCGATCGCATTAGTTTGCAAGGCGTTTATAGTGCCGAAATACCCAATTTTCCTGGCAACATCAACCAGGGCGGACTATTTGGTGGTAAATATACTGCTGGCGCTCAGTTAAGTTTAGCACCCACAAATAATATCGATGTCGGCATACATTATCTCTATTCCCACTCCCCAGATGGCTTACTGGGAGGTGGTATTGGCGATTCTCAACTGATTTCACCTTTTGCAGATCCTACAACTTTCAATACCCAAGCCATTGGTGCTACCGTTGCTTGGCGAATTAACCCTAACTTGCATTTGGGCGGTTGGGGTGGCTTTACTTCCTCTAAGCCATCTAACCTTTCTGGAAGTGTAGAAACTACTAACTGGATGGTGTTCGCGGCTTTTCCTAATTTGTTTCGTCCTGGGAATTTAGGGGGCGTTCTTGTCGGACAACCGCCCAAAATTACTTCCAGTACTTTACCCGACGGCTTCAATTTTCCCAACTTTTCTGATGGGGGGACAGCAGGTGGACGTAGTGACACATCAATTCACGTAGAAGTTTTTTACCGCGCCCAACTGAGCGACAATATCGCTTTGACTCCAGGCTTATTCGTCGTTTTCAATCCCGATCACAATGCTGCTAACGATGCATTAATCGTTGGGACATTAAGAGCAAGTTTCCGGTTTTAATTTTGTACTGATGTAAATGTAATAAAATACGCTTTTTTTGTACTGACTATTCAGTATTAGATGCTTTCATTGCCTAGTGGGAGCAAGGGAAAACCGTGCGTGTTTTTTTTGATATGTGATTAAAGGAGCAAATTTTTCATGAAATTAAATTCATCAGTTCAGTTCGGTTGTGTTCTTGTTAGCAGCAGCAGTTTAGCCGCAGTCATCATCGGTTTAAGTGGAACAAGCGCTTCAGCTCAAATCACAATTCAAAGCACTTGCACATTATCAGGGACTATCCAACTCCCCAAAAACAATCCCAATTTCAATCAAAGCATTACTCGCGTTGATACAGACGACACGGGGACTTACTCGCGGAACTTAAATACTAAGAACAATCCTAATTACGTTCCTATATACAAGTCAGACTATGTGCAGGTAAAAACACGCTCTGATGGTAGTCTGCATTATTTTGTTGACTTTAAAGGCATTCCGATTGTCTCCTTTAATGGCGTTCTCACTTCACCGATTCTCTCTGGCGGTGAGTTGACACCCTATAAATACCAGGGACAATTGCCAGGAACCACATTTCAAGGAGTAGTTCAGGATGAATTTAATCTCACAAAAGCCTTATACACTGGTATTGTCACCGATCCAAACACTGGAAACCAGTATCAGGGTACTTTTGAAGTGAGTGGATATGGAGTAAGGTATAGCGATCGCAATGGTGGTGCAACCCCCACAGTTTTTGATTTCAAATCTGATCTCCCAGGTTCGCCAAAGGTGACATCTTTGGAAATGACTAACTCACCCCTAGCAAGAATACAAATCAAAGTACCTGCAACTGCAACTCTCATAACTCCTACGCCAGTCATTGGCGGTGGTAGCACACCTACTCCTACACCCGTAGTTGTTGATAGCACACCTACTCCTGCACCCGTAGTTAGTGGTGGTAGTACACCCACTCTTGCAACGATAGTTGATGGCGGTGACACATTCACTGTTTCACCAATAGTTAATGGCGGTAACACATTCACTGTTTCACCAATAGTTGA
>CAXUOL010000880.1:0-3054 GCA_964252435.1 uncultured Nostoc sp. | reverse complement strand
AGAATCTGGCTTGCGAAATCGATATCCAACCCCTCGAATGCTTTCAATCCAGACTGCTTCATCAAGGGGGTCAAGCTTTTTACGAATTCGCTGGATACAAACATCCACAACGTTGGTGTTGGGGTTAAAGTCATAGCCCCAAACGTGTTCTAAAATTTGGGTACGAGTGAAAACCCGTCCGGGAGAGCGCATGAGATATTCCAAAAGATTAAACTCGCGGCTGGTGAGTTCTATGGCCTGGCGATCGCAAGTGACTTCCCTAGTGATGCGATCGAGTTTGATCGGCCCAACACAAAGCAGATTTTGGCGTAGGCGTAGCCCGTCGTAGACATCGCTCACACTCCGACGCACAACCGCATGAATTCTAGCCGCTAACTCTTCCACAAAAAACGGTTTAGCAATATAGTCATCCGCTCCCAAATTTAGCCCTTGCAAGCGATCGTCTAGTTCATTCCGAGCCGTCAACAAAATCACCGGAGCATTCCGACCTTGCCGCCGTAATAGTTTTAGAATCGATAGTCCATCCTTTCCCGGCATCATAATGTCGAGTATAATCACATCATATTCGTTGTCTAATGCCCGCAGATATCCGTCATCACCATTATCGCAGTAGTCTACAACAAATCCCTGCTCCTTTAGTCCAGCCCGGACAAAGTTAGCAATTTTCGCTTCATCTTCAACAAACAGAACGTTCACAAGCTTTTATTAATTCATATATTCTTCTATTCTAAATTAATTATTTTTTATTCACTCTAGACAATTAGGCATTTTTAGGACTTACGCAAGTGTCACAAAAAAATCGGATTTGTAGTTTGTAGTAAGCGGCTCTAGCCCTTATTTTGAGGACTAAAGTCCTCTCTGCGAGACGCTACGCGTAGCTTGCTTCCCCGAAGGGGTACACTACGAACTGAAAATAATATGCCAGTTGCGTAAGTCCTGATTTTGAAACCTCTACAGTCCAGAAACCTGGGGAACCACCATCACTGCAATTAAAACTGAGGTTGCGATCGCATATTTCCAATTTACACTCGAACTAGTAACGACCGTCTCATCCAAACTAGTTACAGTCGGATTGCTAACCTCCTTGCCACCGTCAGTTTCAAAGATTATTCGCATTGCCTCAACGCCTTATTGTATTAGCAGGAGAAACTTGCCAACAACCGATCTTTGCAGTACTCAATATTTCTTCAAGCCTCTGAACTGAAGTTGTCAAATAACAGATTATTTGTCGTCATTAACGCTCTTAGCGGGACTTAAACAAAAAATAAAATAAAAACTGTTAGCAATTTTTTCGCTAATAATTTCGGAAATTTTGTATTTAGTCGCGCCGAAACAAGCCAAATAGGGGAGCAAGAATTACACCAAAAACAAAACCACCGATATGTGCCCAGTAGGCGACTCCACCAGTTTCTACAGTCATGTTAGCGGCTGTTTGTAAAGTAGCAAGACCGGATATTACATTTTGCACAATGAAAAGTCCAATTATTACTAGTGCTGGCACTCTGATTGTGGTGATGAAAAATCCCAAAAATATTAAAGTCATGACTTGAGCGTGGGGAAAGCGGATAATGTACGCACCCAAAACCCCAGAAATTGCACCACTTGCCCCCAAGGAAGGAATCTCAGAATTCATCCCAATAAACCATTGGCACAAGGCAGCTAAAGCACCACACGCCAAATAAAAAATCAGATATTTGGCATGACCCAATCGATCTTCAATATTGTTGCCAAAGACCCAGAGAAACACCATATTCGAGATTAAGTGCCACCAACCGCCGTGTAAGAATTGTGACGTAAATAATGTTATCCACTCTCCATTCAAATTGGTGGTTAACTGTTGAGGTACTACTGCATACTCACTTAAAAACTGACTCAATTGTGCATGTGACAGGCTCACCTCGTGAATAAAAACTAAAATATTCATCCCAATTAACCCGTAGGTGAAATACGGGGTGATTCGCGTCGGATTTTCATCGTAGAGGGGAAACACAGGTGTTTTTCCTAAATTATTGACTAACTGCAATATAGCTTGTAAGGCTAGCAGTTGCGAAGGTTAAACAATTTCACCTATGAAATTAAACAAGTATAATTGAGGGTAACAAAGATACTTTGACACTCTCAGCCCTAAAGGGACTGAGATTCTACAGACAGAGGAGAATTCGGAAGAATCCAAAGTCTAACTCTCGTTACGGTTCTCAAAGACCGTCTACCCAGTAAGCCTAAGTCTATGGCTAGATTGCTGGCTACTTTTTTGAGAATATTGGGATATTTTTGCTTTAGAAGTAGCCCCTGACCACATCCACTTGTTTGTTAGCGTCAAGCCTACAGATACACCACATTTAGTAATTAAGGCTTTGAAAGGACGAAGCAGTTACCTTCTAAGAAAAGAATTTCCTGTCCTTTTAAAACTCCCCTCACTATGGACAAGTAGTTATTTTGTGAGTACTGCGGGTAATATAAGTAGTGAGGCGGTTAGAAAGTATATTGAAGATCCTCATCATGCCTCAAACTAGAAAGAAAATACCACGGCGACTGAAGTCGCACGAGCCGCTTCCCTCTCAGCTTTTTAAAGCTGAGTTTCCCGCATCCCGCAAGGTCTTATGAAAAATTATTTGTACCAAGATTCTTCCTGGGATTTATCGCTAAATAAACCCAACAGTGGCCCGAGAATTGCCCCAAAGATAAACCCGCCTGCATGGGCCCAGTAGGCAATACCGCCGCTTTCCATACCGATATTGGTACGTGCTTCGAGGCTAGCAAGCCCGTAGAAAGCTTGTTCGAGAAACCAGAATCCTAAAAAGAAATATGCGGGGACACGGAAAGTTGGGAAGAAAAACCCTAAAGGTACGACGCCGAGAACTTCAGCGTTGGGAAAGCGAAGAATGTATGCACCCATGACACCGGCGATCGCACCACTCGCACCCAAAGAAGGAATGTTAGAATCTTGAGCGAAGAACCACTGAGTCAAGGATGCCAAAATACCGCAAGATAAATAAAACAGCAAATATTTGGCATGACCTAACTTATCTTCAACGTTGTTACCAAAAATCCAGA
>CAXUOL010000879.1:0-3055 GCA_964252435.1 uncultured Nostoc sp. | reverse complement strand
TGAGTTGTGTAGACTCTTAATCTATTGGTTGCGGGTTCAAATCCCTCGTCACCCATCAATAAAATCTTATGTTGTCAGTTGCCAAAGGGCGATATTAAGCTAACTCCGATTCTGCAAACTGATTTGGTGCAGCAAGCGTTTGATCTATTTGGCGTTGGTGGAATAAGGAATGCTTTTGCAGTCGCTGTCGATTTAACTAGTTCCGTGGGTTGAAGTCCCCCGGTTCAAAAATCACGCAAGTTTTGTGTTGGGGTTAAATCCCCAGGCGCGATGCTTGAGTACTCGCTCTCCGTGGCCAAGAGAGCGGACTCGAAGAGAGCATCTCTAGAACAAAGATGCAATTAAACATAACCGTCTTACAAAAGAGCAATTTCAGTTGCAAAGGAAATTTGTTGTCGCAGATTCTTCAGTAAATCTAGAGTTTTTTCGTAGGCAACTTTTTTTCCTTGGTTTTCAAAGTACTCAGATGCTTTTTGTAAATCAGCGATCGCTCCTAAGTGATATCCTAAACGATACTGAGCTACTCCCCGATTAACGTAAGCTTGGGCATTACTGGGATTAAGTCTGATAACTTGGGAAAAATCACGCACTGCACCAAAGTCATCTCCGTTTCGTCCGCAAGCACAACCTCGGTTAAAGTACGCTCTATAATCGTTAGCATTGAGACGAATTGCTAAATTAAAATCGAGCATCGCAGCTTGGATATCTTGCAAGACAAAATGCGCTAAACCTCGGTCATTATAAATATCTGCAAGCAGTAAGCTGCTGATTCGGGGAATTTGAGTTAGGGCTAAATTAAAGTCAAGAATTGCCTCCGAGTCTTTACCATCGCCAGCACGGGCTAGCCCTCGATTGTAGTAAGCTCGAAAATCGTAGGGTTTGAGTGCGATCGCTCGATTATGATCGACAATGGCAGCTGAATAATCCCCTTGTCTGTAGTGTGCTACTCCTCTGTTTAGATAAGCCTCAAAGTTATTTGGTGCAAAATTTATGGCTTGAGTACAATCTGTAACAGCTTGATGGTAATCTTGTAATTGGAGATAAGCCAGACAGCGATCGCTATAAGCTACAGCCAAATCTTTCTCAAGTTCAATCGCCTGATTGAAATTCTCTATTGCTTCCTGGTAATTACCTCGCCGCATCTTATCTACACCCAACTCTAAGAAATCACTCGCTGTAATTTGGGTAATTAAAATGGGTGAAGAATGTGCAGATAAAGTCAGAAAAGTTAGAGGTAAAGCAATAATTGTACTGAAAAATAATCGCCAGAAATTACTCATAAGACCAAATTAGGATAGGTAGTATTGTTTGATATTCTTGGAACAGTCTTTTTGTAAAGACTCTTAATCCAAAATTGGTATAAGCATCCTATTTGATAATTTCAGTAGCAACAAAATTAGCGGGACAAAAAGCCCCGCAAATTGTTAATTTTTGAAGTTAGATTTTAGTCTACTTCCACGCCTTATCTGCTTGTGAAAGCACATAAGCCGCTACATCTTCAATTTGTTCAGGCTTCAAACGTTTGCCGAAAGCGGGCATGGCATTTTTACCTTTTGTAACCTGAGAAATAATTGCCTCTGCTGAGTACATACCATACTTTTCTAAAGCCTCCTTCTTCAGGCTTTTGTCAGCTTGAACCAGATTCTTACCTCCTGCGTGACAAGAGGCACAATTGGCACTAAATACTTTAGCTCCACTAGCAGCATCTGCTGCCAATGCTGGACGGCTGAAGGCAAAGGTGAAGATTGCTATGCCTAACAGCATGACTGTAATCATTTTTTTCATTTCGTGTTCTCTCTGCAATAACGGCTTATTCGGTGCAATATCCTCCATAATTGTGAGTTGAGCTGCTGCCATAGTCAAACGACAAGCTGTCAAACTTGGCTTTATTGAATAAAGTTTTTGGATTTTGAATCTTGGCGATTTTAGATTTAGGTTTGTTAGCACAAAGCGATATGTAACGAAAATGTGCTTCTCTACAAAATACCCTAGCTTGCTTATTTGCAAAAATGTGCATTTATGCTGATGATAAAAATGCACATTTATGTAATTTTGAATATGTTATGAAGAAAATCATTAAAATTTTAAGGATGAAATATTAAAGATGAAAATTGTCCTGATTCATCTTTTGTACTTCATCCTTTGTTTTTTATTTAACAGATCCTAATTGAGTAAGCACATCTTCTGTGACGCGACATATTCGCCAATCATCTAATATAGATGCTCTCATACTACGGTAGAATTCTTGGGCTGACTCGTTCCAATCTAAGACACTCCACTCTAATCGCCCACAATCACGTTCTACAGCTATTTGGGCTACTTTAGTCAGGAGAGCCTTACCAATACCTTGCCTACGATATTCTGGTAAAACAAATAAATCTTCCAGATAAATTCCTGGCTTAGTCAGAAATGTTGAATAATTATGAAAAAATAGCGCAAAACCGACAGCTTGACCCGCAGATTCTGCTAATATTGCCTCTACATACCTTTGCGAACCAAATAAATGCTCCTGAAGTGCTAGAGCATTGCCAGCGATCGCGTGAGATAATTTTTCATATTCTGCAAGCCCTTCAATTAATTTAAACAGTACGCTGCAATCGGCTGGTTCAGCAAAACGCACAATCAAATTGCTACCCGAAGTCATTAGTCTATAGTCCATAGTTTATAGTCCATAGTCTATAGGCAACTGGGCAATTTATTTGAGTATTGACTAAACAAGAGCCGAAAAAAAGCTACAAAACGCCCGATTTTTGCGAATTGCAAAACTAATTAAGTTCAAGATTGCATCTCTATCTTGAGCAATGTAATTAAATTAACCAACCTTTTAAGCGTTTGGCTATGTGAGGACGGCGCAATTTCCGCATGGCTTTGCTTTGAATTTGACGCACTCGCTCACGAGAAAGATTGAACATATTGCCAACTTCTTCTAAGGTACATGGTTCGCTACTTGTCAAACCATAACGCAGAGAAATCACATCTTTCTCTCGTGGAGTTAACACATCACCCAAGACTTCCCAAATCTCCTGACGCATCATGTTTTCATTCATTTTTGCTT
>CAXUOL010000878.1:0-3057 GCA_964252435.1 uncultured Nostoc sp. | reverse complement strand
TAATACCTGTTGATATTCTTCTTTTGCTACATCGTACTGCTGTAAAACATAGTAGATGTGACCCCGCAACAAATGGGTATTGGGGTCATCTGGTAAATTTTGCACCACTTGGTCAACTAAAGTGGCCGCAACCTCATAATTTCTTTGAACATAGGCGGTCATCGCCTGTTGATATGTTGGCTCGTAATTATCAATACTTGCTGCCATTTCCTCCTCCAATTTCATCCTGCCCACCTAGCACTTCGTACAATTGCCATTTGATCGAGCAGTCGTAGACACTGGTTGTTTTTAGCACCTAATGACCACTCTCCACGTAAAAAGGGAGCCATAGTATCTGGAACACTAGTTGGTGGCATAAGATTTTGGACATCCAACCAGTCCATACCACCGATTTCCTCTACTGCTAAACCGACTATTGTGTCTTGCTCTTCAATGGCAATCACCGAAATTTCAGCTCTATCCGTATTTAATGCACCTGCTTCCCCCAGAAATTGACCCAAATCGGCCACCCAAATAACTCGACCTCGTAAATTTAGAGTACCCAAAAGTAAAGGAGAAGCATTAGGAATCGGGGTGATTCTATCAGGACTTAGTTCAATTACCTCTCGGATGCCAGTTGCTTGTAGTGCAAACTCCTGATGCGAGGGAATGTAAAACCTCAAATGTAACTCACCTTCAGGACTTTCTACTTGTAATTCTGGTCGAAAGTGGTCTTGACCGCCGCCACTTAAAAAGTCCGGTTTGCTGACCATGTTGTTTTTATCCTTATCCTCGCAGCAGTTGTTTGACTGTTCCTACCAACTCCGTTGGTTGAAACGGTTTGGCTATGTAAGCGTCTGCACCCTGTTTCATACCCCAATAGCGATCGAATTCTTCACCTTTGGAAGAACACATAACCACTGGGACATTTTGGGTTTTTGGATCGGATTTTAACCGCCGACAAACTTCGTAGCCGTTCATTCGGGGCATGACAATATCTAATACCACTAAATCTGGAGGTGCTATTTGAATTGCCTCTAATGCTTCTAATCCATCACTGGCATGGGTAACTGTTAGGCCAGTTGCTTTCAGGAGGTCTGTAATCATCTCCCTTTGCGCGATACTGTCTTCCACAATCAGAACTGTGCTCATAAGTGTCTATTTGCCTCCTGATTTAGACGTTCCTAATTGGAACATTCCCTGATTCCTCCGCAAGTATTAACTGTATAAATTAATTTTATGTATTCACTATTTTTCCGGAGATTGACGTTTCACTCAGTTAACTGACTCTGTGATAACATCTTTTTACTCATCTTTTAGTAGATCAACAAATCTTTGATCTCTTTATATGCCCCATAGACGAAGGAGATAAGGGAGATGAAGGGACAAGGGGACAAGGAGATAAACAAAACTCCTAACTCCTAACTCCTAACTCAGCACTCCTAACGCCCAATGCCCTATTTTCATTGATTGTTGATATATTTCTCTACGAGCATCAGTAACTCTGTGTCTGTAAACGGTTTTGTTAAATAATCTGTTGCCCCGACCATACTAGCTTTGACTCGATCCATAAACCCATCTTTCCCAGTCAGCATGATAATCGGTGTGAGCCGAAATGCTGTTGAATGTCGCAGCATGGCGCAAATCTCGTACCCCTCCAATTCCGACATGGCAATGTCGCATAAAATTAAATCCGGCTTGAGTTGAAAAACTAGACTTAGTGCCTCTAAGGGATTGGTAAGAGCGATCGCTTCATAACCTTCTGGTTGTAAGATGGAATTTATAGTCTCACCGATGGCGATCGCATCGTCAATACATACTATCCGCCCCATCGGTTTTCCCTTCAATTCCCAGCTATCCGTGTGTGTATCTGGTTGATTAGTCTCTAAATATACTAGTTGCAGCCAACTTTGTTGCACATAAGGATATATTGCCTTAGCGACTGTCAAAATGTCTCGGTTGAGATGGCGAGCCAGTTGTCTTAAGGATGTTTTACCATCAGCCCAATGTTGTAGCTTATTTACGGTTGCTTCTGGTAAAGAAGATTGTAGCTGAACTTTGTCAGATAGCACTGGCAATTGTTCTGGAGACTGAATGTGTGGATAGAGTTGCTTCCACTGTTGCAGTTGCTTGGTAATTTTTGTCACAAATGGAGCAATCTCAAAAGTGTTTAATTGCGGGGCAAGTGCCGCACCCTGATGGAAAATGAAGTTACCTTGACGTAAACTCAGCAGATCAAAGAGAGTTTCATGCACTAAACCGTAAATGATACTAGCAGCTATCTTTGGGTTGATGATATTCCGCTCCAAGAGTGCCCAAAGATAGGCATACTCTGGCGCGTCGGTTGGTGGTAGGGTGGCAATTTGTTTGTCGGTGAGTCGCATCTCAACTCGATAATGACGTAAATAATCGCTAATTCTGGATAAACTACTCTCACCTTCTTGGCAATAGATAATTTGACCATTAAGAAAAAAAACGAACCAAGACTGTTGTTTAGGGCGATAAATGTTTGCTCCATCTCCACCCAGTTTGTTGTTCTGGTGAGAGCTATAAGCTTCCACCCATAGTTGCCCAGTTCGCTGTCCCAATTCAATCAATTGCAGAATACTGCAAATATCAATTTCATTTAAATTTCCCTGCATTTAGCTAAAAAGTACTCCTTAGTATTGCTGAATTCTGTTAGCGCAGCGGGGCGTAGCCCATTGTGAATTATGACTTCTTCTTTAAGTACTGATTATGAAGTATTGAAAAGATTTTTACTCTGTTCTGATTTTCATTAGGGAATACATTAAACTATAAACCTTTATCTTTCGTAATACACTTTGACAAAGCTAGTGTTAACACGGAAGTCATCATCACTGTCATCAGTACAAAATATAAAGGCGCGACCAGATCGCTTCTATAAGTATCAAGACGTAACATCTTGCGTCTATAGTTTTGTCTGTCTTGTTCTTCTAAACCCTGGTTCAGTGAGACAAGTTAACAGAATTATTTAAGGTATATCTCAAAACACGAACTTTAAGTGCATCAATAAAGGACTAACGGTGTGCTGTATTTAGCAGAAGTACAAAAACAGAA
>CAXUOL010000877.1:0-3058 GCA_964252435.1 uncultured Nostoc sp. | reverse complement strand
GGCGGTAATGGTTGAGAAATCTTCGCCAAACGTTTTTGAATTATAGCTGCATTTGCTGGACGCGATCGCACATCCTCTTGCACCATCTCATCTAGCAAATCTGCCAGTTGCGGATTGACATTCACCGCAGTTCGCCAGCGCAATTTACCCGTTTGCTGATCTTCCAACTCTAGCGGGTATTTGCCTGTTAGTAGTTCAATCACCGTTCGACCAAGAGCATAAAAATCGGCACTTGGCCCAACAATACCTCCAGTTACTTGTTCTGGTGGACTATAGCCAGAAGAAAATAATCGCGTGGAACTAGACACAGAACGCAGCTTAGAGGCGCTAAATTGTTTCGCCCCGCCAAAATCAATTAACACCAAGCGATCACCCTCTATTTGTCCTTGAGGAGGCGTTACAGATGGCGAAGATGTACCCAGCATTAAATTAGAAGGTTTGATATCCCGATGAAGAATCTGACGTTTGTGTAATTCTTGTAAAATCTGCACAGCTTGGGCAAACCAGTTTAAAACCAAATCCTCTGGACACCCTTGGGGAAACTTTTTTAATATCTCCTCTAAAGTCCGCCCATTGATTTTTTCCATTACCAGACAAGGCAGTTGGTGCGGTTTGGGATTAAATAGGTTTACGTTAAAATACCCATCGGCATCGACTCTGGGAACACCCGGATGCTGCAAGCTAGATAGAACTGCTGCCTCTTGGGTAAATAATTCCAGTGCCTTGGGCGAATCTTCTACCAATACTTTCAGTACTTTCTCTGTTTGAGTTTTTTCATCCCAAACCGTGTATATTTGGGCAAATCCTCCCGACCCCAAAGGCTGAAGTGGAACATAGCGGTCTAACAACTCTAGCGGTGCGCCACAGCTGTTGCAAAATTTGTTTCCCCAAGGCTGAGGATAAGGACGTTGACAATCAGGATTTATGCAGTGAACCGCCCTCTGAGTGATGTGGGACACAACCGCTACAATACAAAGGCTGAGTTGATTTTAGCGTTTCTTTAGGTTTCCTGATTTTAAAATAGACAAAAGGAAAACCCTCATAAAATTTATGAGGGCATTCGTTTATATTTACAACAGAATTCAAGGAAGGCGAAGTACACAACGATTCGTGTCAAAACAAGATATAAAGCCTGTTTTACTTCTGACCGGAGGCGGAGCGTCTCCGGCTCCGCTCCTGAATTCTGAATTCTGACTCCTGAATTCTGCTGTATGTCAGCCCTTAATTACGAAAACTTCTCTTACTTTGTCTGTGCTTGGCAACTTCTTTGCGCTTGCGTTTTTCTAAGGGTGTTTCAAAATGACGATGCTTTCTCATGTCTGGGAAAATTCCCGCCTTGGAAACTTCTCGTTTAAATCGTCGTAAGGCTGACTCAATGTGTTCATTGTCACCTACAATTACTTGGGTCATTATTTCTCCTACTAAGTTGACTTCATCAATGGCTATGCAGGCGGTAACATTACAAAAAAAAGACAGACTCTTGTTTGTCTGACCTTAAGACTCTTGGTAAGTTTTTTGTTTCCAAGATTAGTAGCGTCCGCCGCGTCCACCGCCGCCGCCGCCGTATCCTCCTCTGTTACCACCAAAGGAACCTCTATCACCTCTGTCTTCCTTGGGTTTAGCCTTATTAACTTTCAAGTCACGACCCATCCACTCAGCACCGTCAAGAGCTTCAATGGCAGCAGTTTCTTCAGCTTCAGTTCCCATTTCCACAAAAGCAAAGCCGCGCGGACGACCTGTTTCACGGTCAGTAGGTACTTGAACGCGCTTTACAGTACCATATTCTGCAAAAATACCACTTAAATCTTCTTGTGTAACGTCATAAGAGAGGTTACCTACATAAATTGACATCGATTCTCTCCAAAATCATCACTGTGTAGAGATTTTAATTTCTCTCAGAAGTCTGTAAATACTAAAAGGAAAAAGCCTTTCAATACTAAAACCAAAGACATCACTGAATTAACTCTCATAAATCTAGGATGACATACGAGCCAACTCTTTGCATCCAGTAGATAGTTAACCAGTGATGCGATCGCACCTAAGCGGTCGTCCGCCCCTACATACCCTAAGTACAATCCACCGCAAAAAGGGGTTGGAAATGGAATAAGATAAATTCTGTAGGGTGATATAGAAAATCAGACATGCAGGGGCGCATCTCTAATATCCGAATTGAACGTTTGACTGCATTCACCATGAAGCATTACTTCAAAATTTTAATACGAAAGGCAAAGTCAGGCAACAAATATAAAACTATTGTGACTTGTACTCTTTTGGATAACCTGCTATGAAAGCAAGTGTGATGCTTACGGCGGCAAGCTACGCGAGTCTTTTTCTTTGGCGCTAGCCTCTGTTTTTGGAAGAGGGGTAAGATAACAGTAGTTGATATGCTTACATTTGCTCATATATGATAATATGATTAGGTTGAGCTTTATTCCGTTAAGAAAAGCGGTTGAAGCAACGGGATTACACCCCAACACCTTAAGGCAGAATGCAGATCCATCAGGCTTTCAGCGTAAAGTGTTGCTGCATCCAAATCATCAGGATAGCGCTTGACTAGGTTTCCCATTGCTTTGGCGTAGTAAAGCGCTAGTTGATACAAATCAGCATCGGCATCTTGAGAGTAAAGTTTTTGCTAAGGCGGTAATGTAGTCTTGTTCTTGGGTGGAAGCTTGGGTAGAAAGTGCCAAAGCTTGCTGTACCGCTTGGTAAGCAGCTAATTCCCGATTGGGGTCCCAAGGCTAAAGCAATACCCCAATATGCGATCGCTAAATGCGGATCGAGTTTGACAGCATATTGAAAAGAACGCACTGCCTTATCATGATTGAAAGCGTAAATTAAATTTAATCCCTGATCGAAAAACTCTTGGGCTTGGGGGTTAGAAGTAGAAACTGGATGGTGGATTGTGCCAAGTCCAGATATTAAGTTGTAAGAGGATGTTTGAAAAGTCATAATTGGTGTATCAACGTTTTTTTACCCCACCCTAACCCTCCCTGTATGTATTGCTACGGTGTACACACATCTTTGTATAAAACCAAAATCGTTGAAGATCCCCCTAAAT
>CAXUOL010000876.1:0-3059 GCA_964252435.1 uncultured Nostoc sp. | reverse complement strand
TGACAATATTAACTGGCCCAGAAACTTGTCCAGCAGTTTGTTGAAAGTTGGTAATTAACTGCCCAAAACCGCTGAGTGTCCCCACAAATAATTGTTGAAACCTGTTAGCTGCAACGCCGAAAATTTCCAAAGGATTATTAGGACGGCGATAAACTGCTGTACCATTGGGGCCAAGTTCAATGCCAATTACACCTTGGCCTTTATCTCCCAGCTTTGGGGTTAACTTTATAGACTTTGGTTGCTTTTCATGTTTAATTTTTAGTTCGATTTGCTGATTGGCATGAGTTTGAATTTCTTTTGTGAGAAAAGCTGTTGCTTTTTCAGAAGCGGGGAGTTCCTGACCATTAACAGCCAGAATGATGTCTCCTTCCCTAATACCTGCTTGGTAGGAAATAGATTGTTCATCAACCGGTTTGACGATGACACCAGGTTGAAAGTTTATCCTCTCTGGAATGCCGACGATACCCAATTGCAGAGCTAACACCAAGTAGGCAAATATTAAATTGGCGATTACTCCGGCACTGATGACAATCGCCCGGTCTAAAACTGGACGGTTACGCAGCAGATTTGGGTCATTGGGTGGAACATCGCTATCAGGGTCATCATCGGGAAAGCCGACAAAGCCGCCCAAGGGAAAGGCGCGGACAGCATATTCGGTTTGCAAACCTTGGTACTTCAAAAGAACTGGGCCAAAACCCAAAGAAAAGCGGTTAACGAGAATGCCTTGAGAACGTGCTGCAACAAAATGCCCCAACTCGTGTACCAAGATCAAAACAGCCAAGACTGCGATCGCTGCTAAAACTGACATAGAGTAAATTGTGAAGATATTAAGCTATAGTTATCTCCATTCTAATTGGGCATTGGGTATTGGGCATGGGGCATTGGGCATTGGGAAATAACAAAGGACAAAGGACTAATGACAAATTATAAAACTTCACGTCCAAAATAAGGTTGCAACACTTCGGGTATTTTCACCGTCCCATCAGGTTGTTGATAATTCTCCAAAATTGCTGCCATCGTCCTTCCCACCGCCAAACCCGAACCATTGAGGGTATGTACGAACTGAGTTCCTTTCTTCCCCGCCTCTTTGAAGCGAATATCAGCCCGTCGTGCCTGGAAATCTATAGTATTGGAACAGCTAGAAATTTCGCGGTATTTGCCAGAAGAGGGCAACCAAACCTCTAAATCATAAGTTTTGGTAGAGGCAAATCCTAAATCTCCTGTACTTAAATTTACTACTCGGTAAGGCAACTGCAACGCCTGTAAAATTGCTTCTGCATTCCCCACCAACTTCTCCAATTCATCAAAAGACGTACTGGGTTCGACAAACTTCACCATTTCCACCTTGTTAAATTGATGCAGGCGAATTAATCCCCGCATATCGCGCCCATAACTACCAGCTTCGCGGCGAAAACAGGGAGTAAAGGCACAGTGGTAAATAGGCAAATCTTCAGCAGCAAGAATTTCACCCCGATAGAGATTTGTAACTGGAACTTCCGCCGTCGGAATCAGCCACAAGTCATCATCAGCGCATTTAAAGCTTTCTTCGGCAAACTTGGGCAATTGACCGGTCGCCGTCAAAGACTCGGTATTCACTAACAGCGGCGGACTGACTTCCACATACCCAGCTTGAGTATGGAGAGTCAGCATAAATTGAATTAATGCCCTCTCCAATGCCGCACCAGCGCCTATCAATGTTACAAAGCGACTTTGGGCAACTTTTACAGCTCGTTCAACATTGAGAATACCCAGCTTTTCGCCAATTTCCCAGTGAGGAAGAATATTCGGATTTTGGGGAATGTACTCATCACCCCAACGTCGCACTTCTACGTTATCTTCCTCATTCTTTCCAAAGGGTGTAGAGTCGCTTGGCAAGTTGGGAAGTGCCAACACAAGTTGAGCAATTTCAGCTTTGAGGTCTTTTTCTTGGGGTTCCAGTTGACTCAACGTCGCTCTGAGAGAGTTACCTTCATCCCGCAAAGCTTGAATTTCTGGGTCTTGAGGATTGATCCCAGATTTAATCTTCTGACCGACAATTTTACCAATTTCGTTGCTCCGGGCTTGAAGTTGACTACGTGTCCCCTCAAGTTCTCGTTGTTGCCGATCTAACAGTAATATCGGTTCGATGTTGTATTTACCACTACGACTATTCAATCGTTCTTGAACTAATTGCGGATTTTCCCGTATTTGCTTAATATCCAGCACAGATTTTTCTCAGTTTTTAGCCTAAAATCTTCCTGTCAATACAGTTAACATATAAGCATTTAGCATATAGTAATTTTGCTTTGCTGTAACTGCAAAAACAAAGTTTATTAGAAAAATCAGTCTCAATCTCTGAGCAAGATTTTACCCTAGCATCACTGCCAGGGTTAAGAAACCATATAATAATGCATTAAACCAATCATGAATTCGTATTTTGAGTCACCGTCGTTTCAGAGACCTGAGCAAGACTCTGATCGTTACCATTATTGTTATCAACGGCTGCAAACGTTCTTTGAGTGATATTCGGTGGTTCCTTATCGTCTCTAGTTTGTCCAGGTGAAGGCAACCAGTATGCAAGCACACCTGATAAACCACCCCAGTAAAGCGCAATATTCTTGTCGTCCTGTGCTGGCGAGCCAAGCTTGAAAATGCACAGCCCCAACACGATGCTACTAAAGAAAACCTGTACGCCAAATCTCCATACGTCTTGATTAAATTTCTGTGCTGGTTGATTACTCATGGTGTCACACTTCCAAAAAAGGTACATATTATCCCTGTGCTAGTTTTAGCATCACCTACTATTACAGCTTTGCAAAATTCGTAATGACCTCGTACTCTTACAGGGATCTTACTTGGCGCAAGTGTGCCGTCTCCTGACTCGCTAACGTAATTTGTAATTCTTATACCGCAAGCGTTCCATTGATTTGAATTACGCTGTGCTGTACTAGCAGGATGTCTTTCAAGGATTATGTAGTTGTCTTCACACGCAGTTTTGTCCGTTTCGGAAAAGTATGATTAATTTCGTTTGATTCCTGAAAACTCAGCACTCATATTAGGGTCGGTTAATCCGATTGAGT
>CAXUOL010000875.1:0-3061 GCA_964252435.1 uncultured Nostoc sp. | reverse complement strand
CAAAGAATGGGACGTACACGCTTACCTCCAGCTAATAACGAGTAGCGCATCGCCTCATAAATCTTTTCTGGATAAATAACCGGGATAGCCCGATCCAAAGCATTCTCACAAAGCCTTTGTCGCTCTTTGAGATAGGCTGCTAAGTTAAATGTGGCTTCCTCTGGTGGTGTCTTTTGGACGTTATCAGTTGCTACCATTCTTTAATTCCTGACATTTTGCGATTTTTGGCTTATACGTCACAATTTTAAGGTGATATGGGGCTGAAAAAAATGAAGAGTTAGGAGTTAGGAGTTAGGAGTTAAAAGTTAGGAGTTAGGAGTTAGGAGTTAGGAGTTAATAACTCTTAACTTTTAATTGATCACTTTCAACTTTTAACTCATCACTTCTCACTCCTCACTCTCTTTCTTCTTTTGCCGCTCTGGAATAGCTAGCAAATGTATTTTCCAACAATATGGCAACAGTCATCGGGCCAACACCACCAGGAACTGGGGTGATAAATCCTGCTACATTAGCGGTTGATTGAAAATGGACATCGCCAATGAGGCGACTTTTGCCATTAGCGTCGGTGACGCGATTCATCCCCACATCTACCACAACAGCGTCCGGTTTCACCATATCAGCAGAGATCAATCCAGGACGACCTACTGCTGCAATTAGAATATCAGCATTTTGGGTGATGGTTTTGAGGTCATGCGATCGCGAATGAGCGATCGTGACTGTAGCATCAGCTTCTAATAGCATCAGCGCCATCGGTTTACCCACCAAAATACTGCGCCCTACTACTACTGCCTGTTTTCCCTGCAAGGGAATCTCATATTCTTGTAAAAGCCGCATCACACCAGCCGGGGTGCAGCTACGTAAACCGCTTTCTCCCCGTACTAGTCGCCCCAAGTTAACTGGGTGCAATCCATCAACATCTTTATTGGGATCAATTTGATGTAGAAGAGTTACAGCATCCAGGTGGTTAGGTAAGGGCAACTGTACAAGAATGCCATCAACTCTTTCATCGTGGTTGAGTGCAGCAATTACCTCTTCTAACTCCCCAAGGGTAGTTTGGGTAGGAAAATGTTTACCAAAAGAAGCGATCCCGACTTTAGCGCAGGCTTTTTCTTTATTGCGTACATAAGCTGCTGATGCTGGGTTATCACCAACCATCAACACTGCTAAACCAGGTGGTCGTCCAATTTTTGGTTGTAATTGTGTAATAGCAACAGAAAGTTCTTGCTGAATTTTTGCTGCTATTGCTTTCCCATCAAGGAGTTTGGCAGTTTTTGTTTCCATGAAAATTCCCAGCTATGTTCGCTTGTTGTCCAAAGTCCAAAATTAAAATATTGATTCTTAACTCTTGACTTTCGACTATTATTGTGTTGCTGTTTGATCTGACTTTTCACGTTATGCGGAAAAGTTTACCAAAAACCTAACCCCCTAACCGACTGTTTTGCTTCTCAACATAAGATTTAAGTTCATCAAGAGTAACTCCTCCGCATGAAGCGACGAAGTATGCACCTGTCCAAAAGACGGGTTTACTGTAAAACCGATTAACGTGTTCATGAAACTTGAGGTTATCTTACACCGCCCAATCCCTGATAGCGCAAGCGGTAGCGATGCCGGAGCGTCTGGATTTGAAATTAAGCAAGCAACGATATTGTGTAAAGCAGATGGTTTGTATTGTAGTTTTGTTTTAGAAGATAAATCTATTCCTGCTACGCTACCTATTGATGAAGTCAAGTCTGCTACTGGCATAGATGTTGGGTTGGAGAAGTTTTTAACTACGGCTGTTGGGCAAAGCATTGCAGTGCCACAGTATTATCGGAAAGCGCAATCTACGTTAGCCCGTCAACAACGCAAACTTGCACGTAAAATCAAGGGGTCGGCATCATCTGAAGAATAAAGAATTGGGAGAGTGGGGAGTAGGGAGTAGGGAGTGGGGAGTAGGGAGATGAGGGAGATGAGGAGAAAAGGGAGACAAGGAGATAAACAAAACTCCTAACTCTTAACTCCTAACTCAGCACGGGCTAAACGCCCCGCTATCCATGTACAGCAATCCTAACGCCCCATGCCCAAAATAAATAAATCGGTGGCTTTTATGGGACAAATAAGAAATTTATCTCTTTCGTTCTTGTACGGGCACAGTATTGTTCCTTACCGTTTGGGGTTGACTTTTTTCCTGATAACAGGACTTTGTAGTTGTGGTAACTTGACATCACCTGGCCTGCGTGGGGCTGGCTTAAAAATTGGGACAAATGTCACTCCAATTGGAGAAATTAAACCAAAACAAGACAATCAGGCTATAGTTTACATCCAAGGTCAGGTAGAAAAGCAAGCTCCCCTGATCAAACAGTGGGCTTATAAAATTAAGGACTCAACGGGCAAAATTTGGGTTGTCACCAATCAAAAGAATCTGGGTGAAGGTTCAGAAGTTGTAATTAAGGGTAAAGTTCGCTACCGAAGTATTCCCTTAGCTGGCAAAGAATTGGGGGAAGTTTATTTAGAAGAAGATTAATCAGCTATTAAAGAAAATATGGACAATCAACAGGTGCACGTAGCGATCGCAATTCTCTACCAGAAAAACAAGTTTCTCATGCAACTGCGTGACAACATCCCCGGTATTCTCTATCCTGGTTACTGGGCGCTGTTCGGCGGTCACATCGAACCTGGTGAAACGCCAGATGTAGCAGTAAAACGAGAAATTTTAGAAGAAATCGGTTATAATTTACCACCCTTTGTTGAATTTGGCTGTTATCCCAATGAAAGAGTTGTTCGTCATGTCTTTCATGCACCACTCTTGGTGGAATTAAATCAACTGGTTCTGAATGAGGGCTGGGATATGGCGTTATTTACGCCAGAAGATATTCGCCAAGGTAACTGTTATTCACAAAATGCTGGCAAAGTGCGACCTTTAGGGGCAATGCATCAGAAAATTATGTTGGATTTTATTGAGAAAAATCCAACATAATTTGGGTATTAGTCATTTGTTATTTGTCATTGGGCACAAGAGGCAGAGGGGCAGAGGGGAAAGACTTACTACAAATTACTTCTCTGCTCCTCTGCTCCCCTGCTC
>CAXUOL010000874.1:0-3062 GCA_964252435.1 uncultured Nostoc sp. | reverse complement strand
AAAGTAAAGATGACCATTTCCCAGGCAGCTGGAAACGTCTGCACAGTTTCTGCTTTGAATACAAAAAAACAGCAAACAGCTAATTCGGTGGAGAGCGAAGTAATTTACTTACCCAGTACTAATTGTGCGATCAAGTCCCAGGCTTCTTTGTCAGCATTTACTTCCTATAGAGTTGGGGGAGCCGCTGATTTATACGTTGCCCCCCGAAACTTAGAAGCACTGCAAGCAAGTCTTAAATACGCAAAAGAGCGTAATTTAAAGGTGACAACACTGGGAGCAGGTTCTAACTTGCTGGTGAGTGATGGTGGTATATCAGGCTTAGTCATTGCTACTCGTCATCTCCGCTTCAACCACTTTGACCCCCAAACCGGTCAATTAACCGTTGCTGCTGGAGAATCAATTCCTAGCTTGGCATGGGCGGCAGCAGAATTGGGGTGGCAGGGATTGGAGTGGGCTGTTGGTATCCCTGGAACAGCCGGAGGCGCAGTGGTAATGAACGCAGGGGCACATAATAGCTGTATCGCAGATATGTTAGTTAGTGCCCAGGTACTTTCACCCGATGGTACGTTGGAAACTCTTATCCCGGAACAGTTAGGTTATAGCTACCGGACTTCATTATTACAAGGTGGCGATCGCATAGTCACCCAAGCCACCTTACAACTCGCGCCAGGTGCAGACCCAGCAAAAGTTGTGGCAATCACTAAAGAACATAAAAAGCATCGCTTAAGCACTCAACCATACAACTTTCCCAGTTGTGGCAGTGTGTTTCGCAATCCGAAACCTTACAGTGCTGGCTGGTTAATTGAACAAACGGGTCTGAAAGGCTACCAAATTGGTGGCGCACAAGTTGCACTACTCCATGCTAATTTTATCGTTAACCGTGGTGGGGCAAAAGCTAGTGATATCTTCTGTCTCATTCGCTACATCCAACATCAAGTACAAGAACGTTGGTCTATTAATTTAGAGCCAGAAGTCAAAATGCTCGGAGAGTTTCAAGGTGCTTGTTGAAACTTTCAATTCAAGGAGTAGGGGGAGTAGGGGAAGCAGAGGAGCAAGGGAGCAGGGGAGCAGAGGAGAAGTAGCAGTTAAGTCTTCCCCTCTGCCCCTCTGCCCCTCCGCACCTCTGCCTCTTGTGCCCAATGTCCAATGCCTCATAACTAATGACAAATGACAAATGACAAATTTATTATGAATAAAATCGCTTATCTTGAATGTCCGACAGGAATTTCTGGTGATATGTGCCTGGGTGCTTTGATAAGTTTGGGTGTTCCTGTGGAGTATTTAATTGCAAAACTGAATGGGTTGGGTATTGAACAGGAATATCAGTTAAGGGCAGAACTTGTCCAACGGAATGGTCAGCAGGCGACTAAAGTCCATGTGGATTTAGTACACGATCGCCATCATCACCATCACCACGATCCCGAACACAGTCACCATCATACTCGCCACTTGCCAGAAATAGAGCAGATGATTCTCAAAGCTCAGTTGCCATCACGGGCAGAAGCTTGGAGTTTGGCGGTATTCCGGCAGCTAGCGGTGGCAGAAGGGGCAGTTCATGGCATTTTACCTGAAAAAGTTCATTTTCATGAGGTGGGTGCTATAGATGCGATCATAGATATTGTGGGTACTTGCCTGGGGTTGGATTGGTTGGGGATTGCGAGCAATCAGGAAGGATTGCCCCTACTTTACTGCTCGGCGTTTCCGACTGGTGGCGGCACTGTTCGGGCTGCACATGGTCAGATGGCAGTACCAGTCCCAGCGGTATTAAAGCTGTGGGAAATGCGGGGTTGTCCAGTTTATAGCAATGGTATTGACAGAGAATTAGTCACACCAACAGGAGCTGCGATCGCCACTACTTTGGCAAGAGATTTTGGTTCACCACCTGCGATCGCTATCAAGCAGATAGGACTGGGAGCAGGAACCATAAATTTACCCATTCCCAATATTTTACGCCTCTGGTTGGGTGAAAGTGCAAGTTTACAGGCAAATTTCAGTGGTTCTGAAGGTACTAGCTCAAATTTGGAAACCATCTCGGTATTAGAAACCCAAATTGATGATTTAAGTCCACAAGCTATCGGTTATGTGTTTGAAGCGTTGTTTGCGGCTGGTGCGCTGGATGTTTTTACCCAAGCGATCGGTATGAAAAAGTCCCGTCCGGGAATTTTGCTGACTGTGATTTGTCATCCAGAAAATTTACTCAGTTGTGAAGCTGTCATATTCCGCGAAACTACAACTTTAGGCATTCGGCGAACAACTCAGCAACGCGCCATTTTACAACGGGAAATTCAACAAGTGGAAACGGAATATGGTAAGGTGCGTGTCAAGATAGCATGGAAAGGACAATCGCCAGAAAAAGTTATTGCAAATGTGCAGCCAGAATATGAAGATTGTGCAGACTTAGCCCGAAAACATAATATTTCCTGGCGTGAAATTCAGCGGTTGGCGCTACAGCGTTGGTATTTGGTCAATGCCTGATAACAAACTCCTTGTTCCCAGTCTCCGACTGGGAATGCCATCCTTAAGGCTCCGCCTTCTCTGACACATCAATCAACTCTATCTGTAATAAACCTAGTTGCCCAATGTAATTCCGGCAACTAGAATACCGCCAATGTGCGGGATCATCCACATAACCACGTCTGACTGGATTGTTGTGAATATAATCTAACTTTTGTCTAAACATTTCCTCATCTAGAATCGCTTGCGGATGGAAACCTTCTTGCCAAAGTTGATATTCTTGTTTTGTCTTATGTTTTAATTTATAAAGCTCAAGTTGGTTAAGTATGTAGTTAGAATTATTTTTCTGAAGTAAGTCAATAATAGAGCGAGCCGTGAACGATTTAAAATTTCCTATTTCTTTGGATAAACTGGCGGCAGAAGCGATTAGATGGAGATGATTTTCCATAATTACGTAACCATACAAGGTTAAACGCTGCTGATGTTGCAGAAAATTCAGGGAATCTAAAATAATTTGTGTAAATTCAACTTTGCCGAATAGTGGTATCCAATTTATAAGCTGTTCCACATTTAACTTGCAATAACAGCGTTACCCTTGTTTTTGACTT
>CAXUOL010000873.1:0-3065 GCA_964252435.1 uncultured Nostoc sp. | reverse complement strand
GTTACTCCCCTGCCTAGTGCGCGGCGATTTTCTGCCGGGAATTGGTCGGCTTCACCTACCACAGATCGGACAAACTCTGGTACTCGTTCTAATGCATGTAAGCTATCACTTGCATAATCTTTAAGAGCTTGGTAAACATTGCCGGGAGGTGTTGCCCGCCGCACCAGCGATTCACCTAAATCCTTGAAGGCTGCGGACTCTTCCAGCACAGCTAAAAGCAGTCCATGCTTATTGCCAAAGTTCCGAAATAGAGTCACTTCATTGACTTCGGCTTTTTCAGCAATTTGGCGGGTTGTGGTAGCGCTAACTCCCTGAGCAGAAAACAACTCAAGTGCAGCTTGAATCAGGCGTTGACGAGTAGAAACGAGTTGAGATGACATACAGAAATGCAAGTGGCACTTGCACCGATATCAGAGTTCTGCTAGCATAACAAATGTAAGTGGTACTTGCTTTACTCTACTGTAACGAACTAGTGTACAGGGTGGTTAAATCCTACTGGGATTATGCCCAAGAAAAGACAAATCACTTCATCTATCCATCAACAGGAATTTTTATGACCGCAAATTTTGGGGCCATCGCCCCTGAGAGAGGCAACTCACCTCGACTCAGTTGGACGAATGTAGTATTTTTTACTGCATTTCATGCTTTAGCACTTCTGGCTCCTTGGTTTTTCTCCTGGCCAGCATTAGGTTTGCTAGTGTTTCTCCACTGGTTATTCGGGAGCATTGGTATTTGCCTGGGATATCACCGACTACTAAGCCATAAAAGTTTCCAGGTTCCCAAGTGGTTAGAGTATGCGATCGCCCTGATCGGAGCGCTGGCTTTGCAAGGGGGGCCAATTTTTTGGGTAGGTGGACACCGCCAGCATCACGCCCACACGGAAGATATCAATTTAGATCCCTATTCTGCTCAAAGAGGATTTTGGTGGAGCCACATATTGTGGATTTTTTACCCACGTCCAGAATTTTTTGATTATGAAACCTATAAAAAATATGCCCCTGACTTAGCCAGACAACCCTTTTATTGTTGGCTAGATCGCTACTTTTTGCTATTGCAAATACCCTTCGGGCTGCTGCTTTATGCTCTAGGAGGATGGTCTTTTGTCTTCTACGGAGTATTTCTCAGATGTGTCTTGCTTTGGCATTCAACCTGGTTTGTGAACTCAGCATCACACCTGTGGGGTTATCGCACCTTTGATGCTAATGATGGCGCTCGTAATCTTTGGTGGGTATCTCTCGTCACTTATGGAGAAGGATGGCACAACAACCATCATACTTATCCCCACATGGCGAAATCTGGGTTGTCTTGGTGGGAAATTGATGTTACTTGGTGGAGCATTCTAGTGTTGCAGACTTTGGGTTTAGCTAAAAAAGTTATCTCGCGTCCTCCTCAAGGTGCAACTCACGGCTAAATTGCAACTAAATTATCATGAATTTGTTATGCCGATTGCTTCTTGCAGTCGGCTTACTAATTTTTATCATAGTAATTCCCATTGTTCCAAAGTCAGGTTGCTTGGGTAAGATTTAGAAATGGCTTTCGTAACACTGTCGCATTTGTTTCTACTGACACAGTAGCGTTACGCGAGCTTTTTTTTGACTTTCCAAACATCCTCTCAGAATTAGGACTTACGCAAAAAGGCAATGAAAGCCTTGATTTCCCGTAGGGGCAATTCATGAATCATTGGTGTCAAATTTAAGCTGAAACTCCTTTAAAACCTCGTTTCCAGCCTCTTGCTGGAAATGCTGCTCTGGCGGCAGAGCCGCCAGCAAGGGAGGCGGAGCCTCTAGGACGGCATTCCCAGTCGGAGACTGGGAACGAGACAATATCTAAAAGCTTGTTCTAGGCTGGCTTTCACGTTAAGTTGACACCAATGTTCATGAATTGCCCCTACATTTCGTACTTGATGCGTAAGTCCTAAGAATAATTGCGGTTGAAATAGTTGTATGTGTTACTTAAAATGCAAAAATGGTTAATTTCAACTTGCCTCTGCTTCAACCAAAATTTTCTTATATATTGGTAATTTTTCCATGTTTCCAGGCTTGCTCTAGCCATTATTTAAGGCTTAGTCTGCCACAATGGAGAAAAAGTGGATAATTCTTGCTGCTAAATTAAGGTGTTAATCCAGGTAATGCGCTATAAATTTTTTTCCAGATTTTTTCAGACATTCTCAGTGTAACTAATCAGTAATTTGCTGACTTTTTGGTAATCTTAACAAATGCTTTATCTCCGAAATGTAAATTATCATCCTACAGCGTGCCCAACAGCGATTCTCAAATCGATCAATTTAGAATTAGCACCCCAGCAGTTAGGTCTGATTATTGGCCCAAGTGGTTCCGGTAAAAGTACCTTACTAGAAATTTTGTCGGGACTAGCCGAACCCACTACTGGCGCTCTCTTCTGGCGAGAACAAGAACTTTTAGCCGAACAGCTACAACAATTAGCTGGGTTAGTATTTCAGTTTCCAGAGCGGCACTTTTGCGGTGGTTCGATTTTAGAAGAATTGCGTTTAGGACATCCTGAGTTAGGGTCAGAACGAGTCAGACAGGCGCTGACTGAGGTGGGATTAGAGCATTTATCGCTTTCCGCTGCTCCCCATGCTTTGAGTGGTGGTCAGCAACGACGTTTAGCTTTGGCAGTGCAATTAATTCGCCAGCCAAATTTACTGTTATTGGATGAACCCACAGCTGGTTTAGATTGGTCAATGCGTCGGCAACTGGTAAATTTATTAGCGAAACTAAAACAAGATTGGACGCTGTTGGTAGTGACACACGATGCTGGGGATTTGTTAGCGATCGCAGATCGTTGCTGGACACTCAACCACGGTGAACTACAATCAGTAGACCCAAAGACACTAGAATCAAAAGTTAAAGAACCTCTACCAGCAGTATAAAAGGAAAGCAGGGGAAGAAAGAATAACTAATGACAAATGACTAACTTATTGCCTGAGATGGCAGAAATCTGGCAGCAAACTCTCAATTGGCAACCAAATGTCCAACAGCAAGCGCAATTTCAAAAGCTTTATGAGTTAATCCTAGAAGGTAATCGCCAACTAAATTTAACTCGGA
>CAXUOL010000872.1:0-3080 GCA_964252435.1 uncultured Nostoc sp. | reverse complement strand
AGTGGCGATCGCGTCTACGATATGGCACTACGTCTACGTTACAGCCAAAAGTCCCCTGAGAGTAACTTAAATTTAATAGTCGAAGAAGATTTGCGACAAGCGATCGCAACTGCATTAGAGCATACACCAGAGAATGAAACTTTGCATATTCTGCCCACCTACTCAGCCATGTTAGAAGTGCGAGAAGTTTTGATTGGGCGGAAAATTCTTTAAATTTGTCATTTGTCATTGGTCATTGGTCATTGGTTATTAGTTATTTTCTATACCCAATGCCCTATTCCCTATTCCCCATTCCCCAAATTTATGAGTTCTCAAAATTTAGAATTAACGATAGGTTGGCTTTATCCGACGCTGATGAGTACCTATGGCGATCGCGGTAATGTAATTACTATAGAACGTCGCGCCGAGTGGCGGGGATACGATGTTAAAGTGTTACCTCTAGATCAAAATGCCACAGCCGCAGATATTAAAACTGTAGATGTAATCGTTGGTGGTGGCGCACAAGATCGTCAGCAAGAAATTGTCATGCGTGATTTGCAAGGCGCGAAAGCTGACGCCATGCGCGAGAAAATCGAAAATGGAACACCAGGAGTATTTACTTGTGGTTCACCACAATTACTAGGACATTATTATGAACCAGGCTTGGGACAACGGATTGAAGGTTTGGGAATACTCGATTTAGTATCCGTGCATCCTGGTGAAAATACTAAGCGCTGTATTGGTAACTTGGTAATTGAAGTGACAGCCTCACGTCTAGCGCGAGATTTAAAAGAGATGACAGGTAGCACACCATATTTGGTAGGCTTTGAAAATCATGGCGGACGCACCAAACTGGGAAAAGTGGAAGCTTTGGGGCGAGTAGTGTACGGTTTGGGAAATAATGGTGAAGATGGGACAGAAGGAGCATTTTATCAGAATGCGATCGCTACTTATTCTCACGGACCTTTGTTACCAAAAAATCCCTTTGTCGCCGATTGGTTAATTCAAACAGCATTGCGGCTAAAGTATCAGCAGGAAATTACCTTAGAACCTTTTGACGATAATCTCGCTGTACAAGCACGAGAAGCGATGTTTAAGCGCTTGAAAGTCAGTTTACCAAGTGCTACTACAGTAAAAGCTTAACGTGATGCTTTTTACTCTTTTCATACACTAGAGAAAAATTTATGCAAAGTTGGCCATCTTGGATTCCTACTCCCCGGTTTTGGGTAAATGCGATCGCTCTGATTTTGTTGATGATTGGTTTCCAGTATGCGATCGTCTATCTTTGGGTAATTATTTCCATCCTAGCTCACTTGCTACCCCAGCCTATTTTTGTCAAGTTAGCGTATTTATTTAGTTTACTAGCCCAACTTTTTCCGATTGTGCTATTAGCATTTGTTCACCATTGGCTGCATCGATTTTTAGATAGCTTCTTTCCTGAGAGCCGACTACCAGAAACAGAGCTAGCAACAGGAGTTTTTCCTAGTTTTATCAGTTGGTGGTCAGGCTTGTATGGCTGGGTAGTCAATATTCTTTCGTCGGTAATAGCATTTGGTCTTATAATGCTTTTCTCACCATCTCCTGACTTATTGAGTGTGTTCACTTTATTTAAGACTCAAGGGCAATCTCTGCTGATAGTTCCAACTCTAATTCGAGTGCTTATTGCCGCTTATCTCTATCAATTTCAGTATTTAGTGCATCAGCGTTTGATAGCAGCAGGTAGGCAATAGTCTTCTGATTAAAGTAGCTGAAAAGTATATCTTTTAACAAGGAGATTCCAAATGTTTAAAAATATATAATTTCTGAGATTTCTGTCAACGAAAACATCAATATTTGACATAAAGCAAGAGGAAACTATGACTCAAGCCTTAGCCAAACAAGTAACATTTGATGAATTTATCGCTTGGTATCCCGAATTTTCACACAGACATTATGAACTACATGATGGAGTAATTGTTGAAATGCCTAAGCCAACAGGGAAGCACTCAGAGATAGCCGGGTTCATCAATGGTTCTTTGTTTATTGAAATCACCCGTTTGTCTATCCCTTGCTTTATCCCTAAAGAATGTGTCATCAAGTCAGTTAACACTGATTCAGGTTATGAACCAGATGTCATCGTTCTTGATAGACAAGCTGTTAGGGATGAACCACGCTGGAAAAAAGAATCTATTATTACGCAGGGTAGTTGCGTCAAGTTGGTTGTAGAAGTTGTTTCTACCAATTGGAGTGATGATTATGCCTTGAAATTAGAAGATTACGAGTCTTTGGGCATTCCTGAATATTGGATTGTAGACTACCTGGGCTTAGGTGGTAGGCGCTTTATTGGCAATCCTAAACAACCAACTATCTCGATTTACCAACTAATTGAAGATGAGTATCAAGTTAGACAATTTAGGGGAAGCGATTGCATTCAGTCTCTAGCGTTTCCAGAGTTGAATTTAACTGCTGAACAGATTTTTCGGGCTGGAGAAGTCGCGTAAACAATAGCTAAAGACGTAAAAGAGTCATTACACCAAGCCTATTTCAGATGCGAAGACAACCATCACGGCGATCGCTAGCATAAATCAACATAGCGATCGCACACCCCAACATCTTACTCTTCTTCACCTTTTTCCTAAAGAAGTGCTAATACCACATTTTATTGTTGTTGAAGTGCAAACTTTAGATCTGTTAACTCTAATTCTCCTCCGGTTGTTGTTAATACTAAATTAATGCCTAAAACACTTTTTCCTGTAGTTGTATAGTTAGTTGGAAGTATTTGATTAGTCAAATCAAAATTTGTAGCACTTGTATATGTTATTTGATATGGTGTTGGTTGATCGCCAAGTAAAAATGATGTGATAGCTATTTGTGCCGGTGCTTTCTTGACTACACCTTTTAAAGCTAAAGGCACGAGCCTAAATTGCTTTTGAGTATTAGAGGTATCAATTCTAATGATACATCTAGCCCTTGGTGATTGTGCGTTTACAGTTATATGAGAGCCAAGTGTAAACTGATTTATTTGTGGGTCAAAACTTATATTACATCTCCGATTAACCAAAAATTTTGGCTGGTTATCTATTGCAGCAGCAGTGCTAGATGAATTGGCATCATAACAACAG
>CAXUOL010000871.1:0-3085 GCA_964252435.1 uncultured Nostoc sp. | reverse complement strand
ACATCAATCATGACTTTTCAAACATCCTCTTAACTAGATGGATCAAGAATATAGAAGTATTATGGTTTAAATATTTTTCTCAGTGTGGTTTTTTATATTAAAGTTATCAAAATAACTTTAATATAGATTAATGTTGTGAAGCGGATAATTTTATACTCAAATACTTAGGAAAAATAATTAATTTTTCGTCAAGATTCTTCTGATTTAAATAAAATATTTATTAAAAATTTATCCTCCCAACACTGATTAAGAATTTATATGCATGAATTGATGAACATGAAAGCGCCAGTTGGCATAATGTTGTGCCAAATTAGCTTGTCATTGTTGGAAGAAGAATTAAGTATGCGATCGCAGCTATTAGGTGTAAAAAATCATTCCATATTTCTCATAAATCTTCCAAATAAATATAGTGTTTCGATATTAGAGGAGTTTAATAGTGGCTAAGACTAGTCTGAATCAAGAGCAACGGGTTACTACTTCAGCACAAGGCGCAGCTGACATCAGACAACTATCTACTATTTTGCTTCGCCGACGCTTTCTAATCTTTGGGGTTTCCTGTGTAGTTATGTCAGCTGCTAGCCTCTTGGCTGTTATTGCCAAACCTACTTACCAGAGCAATATGCAGATATTGGTGAATTCCAATTTATCTGAAGGGGCACAGTCAAATACTCAGCTTATTAATTCAAATTCTCAAATTGTTGATTCCACTACTCAGATGAAACTCATGCTGAGTTCTAAGTTGCTTCATAAAGCTGTAGATTTACTCCATTCTGATTATCCTGATCTTACCTTACAAGACATCAATGGTCAAAAAGAACATAACAAAAAAGCACCTTTAGAAGTAACTCCAGAAGCGGGAGGTATAGGAGCAAATAAAATTTTTAATCAGGCATTTAAAGTTTCTTTTAATGATCAAGATCCAGTAAAAGCACAAAAAGTACTTCAAGCTTTACAGAAAGTCTATCAAAACTACAACAAACAGCAACAAAAAGAACGTTTAAATCAGGGATTAGCTTTTGTAAACACTCGCCTACCTGAGATAAAAAAAGAAGTGAGTAAAGCTGAGAAAAACTTAGAACAGTTTCGCAAAAAACATAAATTACTCGATCCCGAAGTCCAAAGTAAAATTCTCCTAGAATCTCTAGCCGATATTCAACAACAGCTACAAACCACTCGTGCCAACCTTCAAGATGTAAACGCTCGCTACGATAATCTAGAGCAACTAATAGCGTCTTCATCCCAGCATAATACACTAATTTCTTCTCGTTTAAATCAGTCAAGCCGCTATCAATCATTATTAAGTGAAATTCAAAAAACTGAACTAGCGTTGGCTAAAGAGCGGCTCCGCTATACAGATGATTACCCATCGGTACAAAAATTAAAGCAGCAACGCCAAAGTCAACTGTCCTTATTACGAGAAGAGGTGAAAACTATTACTAATAGCAGTAAAGATAAACCCTTATTCAAAGGACAAATACTAGGGGTCGATCCAACGCTTTTAGATGAGTTTGTTTTGGTAAAGACAAGTGTTTTAGGACTAACTGCCAATGAAAAAAATCTGATCGAGTCAGAACAGCAATTACACTCTGAGCTAAACAAATACCCAAGTTTAATAGCAGAGTATAATCGTCTGCTGCCAAAGGTAGAAACTAGTCGCAAAAACCTTGAACAATTACTCCAGGCGCAACAGTCATTGGGACTGAAAATTGCTCAAGAAGGATATAACTGGCAAGTTTTGGCAGAACCTTCTCCCGGTATTTATATGGGTAACAACAGATTATTACTCTTGCTTGGAGGAGTGGTAATTGGGCCGATTTTAGGTATCTTAGCAGCCCTAATTTTAGAAAAGTTTAATGACGCTATTTATTGTGCCGAAGATTTAAAGAAAGTGACCAACCTACGTGTACTGGGATCAGTACCAAAACTACCGTCACGTGGCATCAAAAAGCGGCGGTTAGGCCTGCCTTGGAATGGCCGAGTCAGCTCAGATTCTTTTGTAATAGAAGCCAGTAATAAATTGCCCGTCCATGAAACTTTGGACATGATCTACCAAAATATTCAAATATTAAAATATCCTTTACCGTTCAAGTCGCTGATGTTTACTTCAGCACTACCAGGGGAAGGGAAGACAACCTTAGTATTAGGTCTTGTAGCTAGTGCTACTCGGATGCATCGACGGGTATTAGTAATTGATGCTAACCTACATAATCCTAGCCTGCACAAAATCCTGGAACTATCCAATGACTGGGGACTATCTCTATTATTAGTTGATGAGACAACTACTCATTTTCAAGATTATATCCAGCCGATTCACCCCTCCATTGATATTTTGACTGCTGGGCCAGAACCAGAAGATACAGTGAAGTTGCTCAGTTCTCAACGGATGAAAGAACTAATAGAGGTGTTTGAGCAAAGTTATGACCTAGTACTAATAGATGCTCCATCTATTTTAGGCACGGTTGATGCTAGGATTGTGGCATCTTTTTGCAGTGGTATTGTAATGGTAGAGCGCATGGGAAAAGTGACTCGAACCGAACTGACTCAAGCAACAGAAATTTTGAGTAAATTGAATTTAATTGGAATTATCGCTAATGAAGCGAGCAATTCTCAAAAAGTATTGGCATCGTAAATCGGAGAATAAAAGTTTCTCTTCCACAGGAGTCAGGTTTAGACGATTCACTTTCCCCAATTTCTGATTTCTACCTTATATTTACAGCAGTTTTCATGTATTTGAACCAGACCTGTCATAGGGGCGCAAGGCATTGCGCATACGTGTCAACAAAAGCCTTGAAATAGCTTCACTGTTGGCTTCATCACCCGCCTGGAACTGAAGTTCCTCTCTTATAGCTCTAGTCTACTGAAGTAGACTAAAGATTTTTGCACAATTGAGTCATCTTTTAGATGACTTTCGCTATTCTTCTTGGAACTTCAGTTCCTTGCGGGACATTGGTTTTTCGTTAAGTTGACACCAATGGGCATTGCGCCCCTACCGCGTGGTCTATTTATCTGAAAATAGCTGTAAAGCAAAATGCATAATTAGTAGGAGGTGGCAACCTCCAGCGTTGGAGAACTGTCTCATCTTAAA
>CAXUOL010000870.1:0-3102 GCA_964252435.1 uncultured Nostoc sp. | reverse complement strand
CAGCTTTACTTGATGCTTTAGGCCCAGAGATAGTTCCTTTTGTGGTTGTCGCACACCGCGATTCTAAAACTGGAGAAAGCAAACTTACTCTTTTAGAAGATATTGATAATTTCTCTAAGTTATTTGCATCATATTCTTTGGGTGATATGACAACTAAGGGTGCAATTGAAAGAAGCCTTTCTCATAATGAATAGTTACTAATATGAGAAAGGTGCTACTTATTGATACATCACTTTTATGCGCTTGGTTAGAAGTTCCAGGTAGAGAAACTGCTGGTAATAATGATTGGGATTATCAGCGTGTAAATCATAAAATTCAGGCAGAAATTGCCAAATCAACAACACTGGTACTTCCTTTAGCTGCTGTTATAGAAACAGGTAATCACATTGCACAGGCTAAAACAGCAAATTCAGAAAGTAAACGTATAGCAGCTCAAAAATTTGCCAAAATTATGACTTATGCAGCTGATGAAACTACACCTTGGGCTAAATTCCGTGAGCAAATTGTTCTTTGGGAAGAGAAAGAATTGAAAGAGTTAGCCGCTAAATTCCCCAATCAAGCTGTAGAAAAGACTTCTATGGGTGATGCTAGTATTGTCATCTTGGGTTGGCACTATCACCAAAAGGGTTTCCATGTAGAATTTTTGACTGATGATGACAAGCTAAAATCTCAAGAACCACCTCCGCCACTTCCACCTACGCGTCGTAGTAGTCGAACAAAAGGGTAAAATATCCTTGAGCGATTACTTTTTACCCAAAATAGAGATTTTTTCACTAATTTGTCATGAATTAAGTTCGACAGGAATTGTAATAATAAATTCAGTTCCTTCTTTTACTGTAGATATACATTGCAGTTGGCCACAATGTTTTTCTACAACAATTTGATAGCTGATAGATAGCCCTAATCCAGTCCCTTTCCCGACAGGTTTTGTGGTGAAGAAAGGGTCAAATAATCGCTTTTGTATATCCTTGGGAATTCCAGTACCATTATCAGCAATACGAATCACTACTTGCCGGTTGTCTGTGACTTCAGTACGAATACGAATTAAAGGTAATTTTAGAGTTGAATCAACTGATTCAAAACTCTCGAAGATAGCATCAATCGCATTGGCTAAAATATTCATGAATACTTGATTGATTAACCCAGCGTAGCATTCCACTAGAGGGAGTTTTCCGTATCCTTTATCAATAGTAATTGTTTGACCTGTTTGCTGATTTATTAGACGGCTTTGTAATATTATTAGAGTACTATCAATACCTTCATGAATATCAACTATCTTTTTATCAGATTCATCGAGGCGAGAAAAATTGCGTAAAGAAAGAACTATCTCTTGGATACGCTCAGTGCCAAACTTCATAGAATTAAGAAGCTTGAGGAAATCAGCAGTTAAAAATTCTAGTTCTAGTTCAGCGATCGCGTCTTCAATCTCTGCCACTGGTGTAGGATAATGGTGTTGGTATAGGCTAATTAGTTGTAGTAAATCTTGAGTGTAGTTGAGCGCATAAACAAGATTGCCAGCGATAAAGTTCACAGGGTTGTTGATTTCGTGTGCAATGCCAGCAACGAGTTGTCCCAAAGCAGCCATTTTTTCATTTTGAATTAATCGAGTATAGTTATTTTTAAGATTATGAAAACCTCTTTTAGCGATTCTAGATTGTTCTTCTACTTGCTCTAGTTGAGCTAATGTTAAAATATGAATTTTAGAGTGCGCTAAAAGTAAATGATGAAAATCTAATAGCTTATAATTACCTAGCTGAGTTTCTATTAAAATCGGCTCATATACAAATTGAGGTTCTCGCTGCAATGCTACCTTATTTGCTTCTACAATGAGCGTATCCTCAGAAATTATACACACATCTGGTTGAAGAAAGTTAATCAGATTTATTGCAGGCCGTTTAGAAAATAGTGGGAAACTATAAGGACGACTCATGTGTTCAAAAAATCTTTGTCGGGAAATCATCCCCAGATAGTCATGATTTTTCACCAGGATAATTCCTGGTAGTAAAGGCTCTTGCTTAAAGAGTGTATTCAAGTCATTTGCTGGACTATCTGCTTCGACGTAAACAGACCAAAGTGGTAATTCTTGCAAAGTAGACTCTAATCGCAAGTTCAGATTATTAGCATTTGTCATGCTATGTATAGCCAACATACTTTCAATCCTTAACCTTGAGTTAACATTTCTGATAACACCCCAAACCAGCATTGCGATAATTGCAAAGTTAATTAAACTTATATTTCCCTGATTACTGCTGAAAATCACAGTTAGGGAACTCCAAGAAATAAATTATCCAATGTTGTGGGGTGGGCAACATGAGCGCCCAATAAACAAAGGCTCTCGTGTCGCCATTGGTGTCAACAAAAGCCTTGAAATAGCTTAACTGTTGGTTTCCTCACCCGCCTGGAACTAAAGTTCTTTGGCTTTTAGCTAAAGTCTACTGAAGTAGACTAAAAATTTTGGGTATATCTTAGTCATCTTTGAGATGACTTTTGCTATTAGCAAGGAACTTCAGTTCCTTGCGGTACATGACTTTTACGTTAAGTTGACACCAATGGCGAGACGCCCACCTCACAATAAATAATTAAATATTTTTTTATTTGGAAGTCCCTGATGCTGCAAAACTGCTGATGTTAGTGCATCCGATTCTTTTCTATACTGGACAATTGATACTAATTAGAATCCCCTGTTACCTATTCACTAACCTTGTGATGTTAAAATTATTATTTATTTAAAATACTTACTTAAAATTATTTTGAGATACGCTCTTACCAATGGTTAATAAAGAACTTCAACCACAGTTAGAAGCAATACTCAATTAACTTTGCAAACTATGCAAATGAGTTTAACTGCATCAATGGCAGTCAGCGAAATTACTCTTGGAGTGAAAGAGAAAGTAGTTAAAAAGGGTTTTGGAAATTTGGTTATCTCTCAGACTGCTGCTTACACTTGCAGGCTACTGTTTAGAGAACTAAAGGATTATCTTGTATAATCAACGACTAGTAACTCCCCTTGATGGGGAGTTATTTGATATCAGTTAGCTAGCTAAAATGAAATTGGTACATTTTTAAATGCGGCTGTATCTGGCACAAAAATGTCCAATTTAT
>CAXUOL010000869.1:0-3102 GCA_964252435.1 uncultured Nostoc sp. | reverse complement strand
GTCGAATAGACCCCCCTTAATCCCCCCGATATATTGGGGGGAAACTTGAAATCTTACCCCCTCCCCAACACATCGGGGAGCCACTGCCTTGGGCGGCTCTGCCGACTTGAAGCAAGTGGCGTGAGGGTTGGGGAGGGGTGATTCAAGGATTTTTGTAAGAGGCTAATGTAGAGATGCATTAGCGCAGTGGGGTGAACGCGTCTCTACGACTCATGTTAATTAAGCAAAGGCAAAAATTTGCGAATTAACCCGATTGTCACCGCTGGCAATTCCAACTGTGGTGTTAATCCGACATCTTCCAACTGTTGAAAAAATCGGATTGCTTGAGGATTGATTTCGGCAAGGCGGCGACCAATTGAGGGGCCTGTAAATTCTGACTTTTGTCCCCAAATAATGGCGGTGGGAGTGATTAATTGTTGAATGTAAAGGGATAAATCAAAGCACAAATCGCCACGAACAAAGGACAGTGCTGCATACTCAGCATTAGGCTGTTGGGCGGATTGTAGATAAGCATCTACAATTTCTTCGTAGACTCGATTGGATTGAGCAAATTGCCTTTGTTCTAAGAAGCCGCGAATACCACCACTAGTAGCAACTCCAGTGCTGTAAAGTAAACGATCAACAATGGGAAGGCTAACTAACTGGGCAAAAAAACTACGGGAGTAGTCTTCGCCAAAGTCAGAAAGTCCGGCGGGGGTGGTAAGAATTAAAGACTTGAATAAATCAGGACAATCTGCTGCTACCCGAATTGTAAATGCTGCGGTCAAAGAAGAAGCGATCGCTGTCACTGGCCCAGTACAAGTCTGCTCGAAAAACTCCCGAATCGTGGTCAAATAATCCTCAATCTTGTAACTCCGTGCTGGATGTTCAGACCTACCCCAACCGAGCAAATCTGGCGCAATGACTCGATATTCAGCCGCAAAAGCCGGATAAACTTTCGACCACTCATAAGCAGAAGACCCACCACCAAAGCCGTGCAGGAATACCAAAGTTTCCCGATCATCTTTGGCAGTTCCATTATCCTGCCAAGGTGTTCCAGTAGCAGTGTAATATACCATTCTACCTAGTGAGGTATCTATAGAACGTTGTTCAAATCCTAGTGGTTGAAACATAAGTATTTTTTGTTGACTGTAGTGATTCGTTGGCACAAGTAATACAAAATACCTTAAGAGCAGGCACACGGAGAGAATATTTGATAATTTAAGCTAATACGCATTTAACTTGCATATTGTTGATTTTGGAGAAAAAGCGTCAATCCTTCTCCCCTGCTCCTCTGCCCCTCTGCTCCCCTGCTGTCTAAATGTGTAAATTAGGTGTTTAACAGCTTATCTGCCTCCCCTTTAGTCACCCTAGATGTTTACCGTACTCAGTGCTGAGTAAATTAAAAAGCACTTAATATCTGTGTACTTAGTAAAAATAACGTCCTTTGTAGGCAGTCTTTTAACTCAGCACTCTTGATATGTCTAGTTCAAACTCCCCACTCATTGTTATTATCAGTGAACCAATCATTCTAAGACTTCTCGCTAGCGTCAGATTAAGTAGATATAAAATTACTGGATTACTTGTAAAGATTTGGTGCTTTTTTTCATAATAAAAAGTAACTTAACGTTGAAATTACTGTTTTATAAGGGTTTTTCATAGTAGCGAGGATTACTCCCGCATAAGTTTTTATGGTAGTCTATCAAAAAACCCATAAATAATTTTGAGCGTAAACACGTCAACAATAGTGAAAACGCTTTTTTAATAAGCTGTTAATTCTACTTAATATATGTAGAAACAATAGCCTTTAATGTATAACTAGTCTGATTATGATCTAAGTAATGGTAAGGCGGAATGTCATGGTAAAGCAGGCTACTCTTCAATCAAATAAACTACCAACGATTGAAGAGGCTAAATTTGCGCTTGACAACTTTAATATACAAAACGAAATAAAAGCTTCAGCTAGGCGGGGTCAGGTCGAACCAACTATTGATGCTGCCAGACTTACTGTACCAACTTGTATTTGTTTAGACTTAGAAGACTTGAAGTGTTTTGAAGCAGTAGAGCGCCAATATGAACAATGGGGAGTCATTTTTCACAATTCTCTAGCAATACAGCCATCAAATCCAGCATTTCCAACCTATTCAGGGCTAATAGTCTTAATGGGAGCGCCCAAAAGCGGATTTTTAGAAGCTACTTTCTTGCGTCCAGTTAATTCGGTTAGTGCCTTTGTCACTAGTTCGCAACGGCTAGTGCTTTCCGCCTACGATCGCGATCGACAACTACTCGCTCAAACTGCACTACCAGGCTCTAATCTTGCCAATTCCGACTCGCCAATTTCCCCCAATACCTTATTATCTATAAATGTGAATAACATTTACAGCGTTACTTTTTGTGCTTTTGATGGGCAATTCACCCTTGATAACTTTCGTTTTTGTCTTTAACTAAGACTTACGTACAAGATGCCCTTGCTCTAAGCGATTGAAAATGGTATCTTATTTGCGCTGTGCTGTATTAGTCTACTATCCGTCTATAAAATCGGGCATTTTGTGATTTGCGCCTTCATCCTTTCTTGATCCATAGTAAAACTTATACAATAGGTAATTTCATAATCAAGTAGGTAAACACTGTGGCACAGGCTTCGTCTTCTTGGCAGCAATTGATCAACCAAATCCTCAACTGGAACTGGTCGCTGACAAAATTCAAGACAAAGGGAGCCATAAAGCAGCAAACATTTAAACGTTTCTCTGGCCCTGGGGGCTTTCTTGGGTTCCTGACAATTATCATTGCCATGTTGTTGTGGAACTGGAAACTGCTACTGGCTCTCTTAATCGGCATTGGAGTAATGGTATTGGTTTACTCAATGCAAGAATGGGACTGGCAATTGCGCTGGTCTAAAATACGTAAGTTCTTAAATAGTTCAAATCGTCGGTTAGTTTTAGCAGTCATCAGTGGTGGTATTGCTACTGTCAGCACTTACATGGCAGCGGCAATATGGGTTGACTCTCACAGTCACTGGATTGCTGCTGGTGCGATCGCGCAAGGTGTAGGAACCCTGTTAACTTTAATTTTATTGGTATGGCAAATTGTCAACTTCTATGAAAATCGAGAAGAAGACCACCT
>CAXUOL010000868.1:0-3103 GCA_964252435.1 uncultured Nostoc sp. | reverse complement strand
GTTGGGAGTTAGGAGTTAGGAGTGCTGAGTTATGAGTTAAAAGTGAAGAATTTTCTGCTTTGTTTTTTTGCTGTTGCTGGCGCACCAGTTGTACGGCTTCTCGGTAGGCGCGGGGGTCTTCAAATTCGCAGTAAAGTGTTTGGATTCCCGCTTGGAGTGCTGCTTGGAGTTGCTTGAGATTTCGTACTAGGACGATGAGTGAAGGAGATATAACTTTAGCTTCCCGCAGGGTAGGTGATGAGGGTAATAAGTTTTGGAAAGAGACATCAGAACGTAATTGCCAGCATTTGGGTTGACTTCGCAATTCTTCTAACTGTGCAACGATTTCCCGCCGCATCCGGTTCAATTCACTGACGGGTAGCATAAAAGTACCACTGAGATGGTTGGTTAGCGTTCCCAAACAGAAAGGTGTGTTACCGAGACGAGCGAATTGTTCTTGTAAACGGTCTGTATCTAGGGGTTTGGTGTGCGCCTCTACCAGAGAAATTGCAGACTCTACTTGGACAATATTACCGAGTTGATCGCGGGCGATCGCAATCAACGCCTGACCAACTTCTCCATAAATTTCTAGATTAATGGAACGCTGAAATTGTGGGTTCTCGCCAGCAAAACTCTGACGTAGTTGCTTATCGAGTTCTGGATCGCTGGTTTTCCAAATGCGATCGCCTATATGCACTCGGCGCAAGTTCAGGTCATTTCGACCAAAGGTCAGCACACTTTCCTTACCTTTGGAAACCACCCCATAAACCCGTCCGCCTTCTTCCTTCGCCTCTGGATGACCGCAGTCAAATACAATTCCATCCCCTGGTTTTACAGGTGCTTCCAATTTAACTGTTACCTGTTCGTTGTGAATGCGGGTGACTTCACCTAGATAAACCCCACGTTTTTTACCAAAGCGGGCATGAACAAGTTCCTGATTATTAATCCCGCCAAACCAGCCCGTGTAGAGTCCGCGAGAAAATGCCATTTCTAGGTTGTAGTGTTCTTGGTCTGATTGACCTCTCCCCCCTTCCCTTGTAGGCAAAGAGGGGTTAGGTCTTTCCAATTCCGTCATTACACTATCCAAAGCTTGCCGATAAACACGGGTGACATTAGCAACATACTCTGGAGCTTTCAGGCGACCTTCAATTTTAAGACAGGTTACTCCTGATTTCACCAAATCTGGCAAAACATCTAACCCTGCTAGGTCTTGAGGACTGAGTAAATATTTGCGTTCTTTTAAATTTACAACTTCCCCATCGGCAATTAAATCGTAGGGCATCCGGCAAGCTTGGGCACATTCTCCTCGGTTAGCAGAACGTCCACCTAAAGCCTCGCTAGTCAAACACTGACCGGAATACGCTACGCACAAAGCACCGTGAACAAAAACTTCCAAGGGCAGCGAGGTTTCTTGTTGGGCAATCTGCTGTTGTATTTTATTGATTTCTTTGAGAGAACATTCACGCGCCAGCACCACCAATTTACAGCCAAGAGATTTGGCAAATTCCACCCCAGCCGCACTCGTGATGGTCATTTGCGTGGAAGCATGGATAGGAAAATCAGGGGAAAGGTGACGGATGAGACGGCATATACCAATATCTTGAACGATCGCTGCATCCACACCAGCTGCAATAATTGTGCGGAGATATTGCTGTGCTTGTGCTAGTTCTTTGGTAAATATTAGTGTGTTGATAGTGACATAACCCTTTACACCCCGACGGTGCAAGAATGTCATCAATTGGGGTAAGTCTGCCTCAGTAAAATTTTCTGCCCGCATTCTGGCGTTGAAGCGATCCAAACCGAAGTAAATCGCGTCTGCCCCATTTTCCACAGCAGCTTTAGCACAGTCCCAATTACCTGCTGGTGCAAGTAGTTCAGGACGTTGAAGGGAGAGTTTGGAAGAAGGGCAATCGCTTTTCATCAGATTTAGGGAGGGTTAACTAGCACCATAGTGATTTTATCGAAGTTATTGGAGGATGGGGCGATCGCTCTTTCATCTGCGGTTCATTCAATCCTCTTCTCCTCTGCATCTGGAATAATTAGACAGGCGAGAAGAAACAGAACTATATTAAATTTAGTTAAAAAAAGTTTCGCTAGGTTGTCAATGTATTAACAAAATAGAAATTCTTAAATCAAGCACCGCCATAAATTGGAATTAAACTTGTGTCTGCTAAAGATGCTTTTCATACAGTTGTCAAAATAGCACTTGAGAAAGAAGGGTGGTTAATCACTCACGATCCTTATACTCTCCAGGCGGGAACCCTTGAGCTATATATTGATTTAGGAGCAGAAAAAGTTATTGCAGCCGAAAAACAAGGACAAAAAATAGCTGTTGAAATTAAAAGTTTTTTGAGTCCTTCAAAAATTACAGAACTTTATGCCGCATTAGGACAATTTATTATTTACCGAATTGCTTTACAAAAAAAAGAAGCCAATCGCACTTTATATTTAGCAGTTCTTAGTACTGTTTACAATGAGTTTTTTATACTTCCATTTATCCAATCTGTTATTCAAATTAATCAACTCTGTTTACTAATTTATAATATTGAACAGGAGGCAATAGACCAATGGCAAAGCTAGACGAATATCGACAATATATTAAGAATTTACTTCAACAACACGCTAGTATTGTTTGGGATAATCGCATTCAAGCACAGACAATTTATGATACAGAACACGATCATTATCAATTAGTTTATGTAGGTTGGCACGAGCAAGACCGTATATATGGGCCTGTTCTGCATCTAGATATTATTGGCGAGAAAATCTGGATTCAGCAAGATGGGACAGAGGTAGGAATTGCTAATGAATTGGTTGAATTAGGTGTCCCAAAAGAAGATATTGTTTTAGGTTTTCAGTTGCCATCTGTGCGTAAATATACAGATTTTGCTATTAATTGAAGGCTAGTTTCAAGCCGTATTCAACAGCTAATTTTAAGGTTATTGACAATTTAAACCATTTTCTACAAGTTTACCTTTTACTTATGATTGTATCTGCGATCGCTCTCTTGTTTTGCTTCACATCATTGGGTTAAAAAAGAGCGATCTCTCTCATTACTGTTAATTGAGCGCTGGTTTCAAGCCGCGTTCAACAGCCACTTTTAAGGCTCTTGCTTTACTTACTA
>CAXUOL010000867.1:0-3103 GCA_964252435.1 uncultured Nostoc sp. | reverse complement strand
TTAGGTGCGTTTCCTAGTGCAACAACTTGTCCCTGTTGAACTTTGAAACCTGTAGGAATAACAGTTCCTTTGGGAAAAGTTCGACTACCTATAGTTAAATCCTTCTGGAGGGTAATTTTTAGGTTTGTCGTTGATTTTCCACGCAAATTAGCGATCCCTGCACCTATTTCATCTGATACAATATTTGTCCCTTGCCCTAAACCAAATACCCCTTGCAAACCAAATGTATCACCAATCTTCCGGTTTAGGAATATATCTTCACCTTGGGCGATTAATTCCTTAGTAATTTTAACTGCCCCCACCCGTTGATAGGAAATGGGGTTATTAGGATTGAGTCCCTTATTTGCAACTAGTTGTGATGCTTCTTGAGGACTCAGCAGTTTGCCGAAATAGTCGTAATAGCCTAGCGGTTGAGTCGGAGCAGGTTGCAAAAGGTCAATTTTTGCAAAAGCTGTCTGGCTTGTCATCAACCAATTTGATAACAAAATTCCAAAAACACTAATGATAAAAACGCAGATGAATAAGAAAATTTTGGTTTTTGAACCATACAACACCCTAAAGACACCAGTCTTAGGGTTATTTTTTTGTTTCATAGTGAGATACTCACTAAAATAGTATAGGTAGATATATCACACTATTACGTATATATATGCAAGAGGGTGTTTAAGTTTTTTATCAATTTAATTGGTGGATTAATTTCTGATACTTAATATATGCTTACAAAGCCATCGCTCAACATTAAAATAATTCGTAATTCGTAATTATTAATTAAGTTTTGTAAGGGGATTTAGCCTCAAGTTCAAAGCGCCGGAAAATGGCGCTTCGCTAGCGCAGCTTTAACGATGCTCAAACTGACCCTGAAACCTTTGTGGGACGGTAGCTTTATTTTTTAGATTTTACCGATAATCTGTAACGTGGAAAAAGTATTTGCCAAAAAACCAGAGTTTTGGCTGGATAAAGAAAACCGAGTTCTTAATTTTGGATAAAGTCGAGCTAAGAGAGAAAGAGCCACAAAACTTTCCGCTTGTTGGTTGCTATGCAACTTAAACTCCAGAATTAGTTAAACTTAAAGGCTTTACTTCCTTCTCTCCAGCCATTTTTTTTAATTAGTAGAACTGAGATTAAATTTAATGAATTCTCTCTCTAAGTAATTGTTCTTCCAAGGCAGCAATGCGATTGTACGCTGCTGTTAATTGCGCTGTCAGTCGTTGTATTTGAATTTCTGGTGTTATATTATCTCCAGCTTGACGATGCATGTCTAGATAAATGCCATCTGTCAATACATCTTTGTGTTCCATTTCTGGATTTAAATTATTACGTCCTTTAAACTGGTAGCCTCCAGCCGCGTCATTTTGTTGGCAATTATCCTTTGCTTGTGTATTCGCTAAAGAACACTCTGAGAAAGTTTGAGTCACTTTACCATCAAGCTGCTCAATTACTTGGCACAGGTCATCCAGCTTTTGGCTTAAAGTCAGGATCTGCTGCTGTAATAGCTCCATTTAATACCTTTATTCGTACATTTTCTATATGTTATTCAATTTACTCCCAACCTTAACGATACTTATGGATTTTTTAAGTATTGATAATTTTTGCTGGAAATGTAGACATTTAAATCATTACTTCTAAATACAAGTAAGGTTTCACCATCAGTACCACCAAGTAAATTTATGGATAAAAATTAATCTTTAGGTAGAAATTTGCTAAAAAATCGCTGATTTGAGTCCAATATTCAAAATTACCCCTATTATCAAGAAAAAATACCGATAATTCTCCAGATCCGTTTTTTCAGCTAGTCAGCCACTGCTAAATCTCTGCTTAATATTAGGTATAATCAAAAATCTCAAAATCCAAAATCAATGGATCGACGGTCTTTTTTGCTAGGTACAAGCACACTGGCACTTTCACAACTGCTTTTTGGCTGTGGTGGAAACAAGCAGACGCAACTAAAAGTACAGTTATTAAAAGGTTCTATACCCGGTCAGGTTGTGAATCAGTTCCACAAAGGTTTGCAACAACGGGTGCAGTTAAAGTTTGCTCCAGTTGAGCATATACAGGATTTATTTCATCAATTACAAAATTGGCAGCAGAAGCCAAAGACCAGCGATGAGCAGGGATGGAGTCGCTTTATACCCTTTAGGCAAGGTCAAAAAGCAGCTGATACAGACCTAGTGACATTGGGAGATTACTGGCTACAAGCAGCTATTGAACAGAAATTGATTCAACCACTCCAAGAAGTGCAGGGAAACCAATTAAAGCAGTGGTCTACTTTAGATCAAAGGTGGAAACAACTGGTAACGCGCAACGAGCGAGGTATTTTGGATACTCAGGGGAAGGTGTGGGGTGCGCCTTACAGGTGGGGTAGTACAGTAATTGTTTATAACCGTGAGAAGTTGCGAAAATTGGGATGGACGCCCAAAGATTGGAGCGATTTGTGGCGAGATGGAATACAGCAGCGTATTTCCCTACTCAATCAACCACGAGAAGTTATTGGTTTGGTCTTAAAAAAGCTAGGAAAATCTTATAATACAGAGAATCTTGACCAAGTACCAGACTTGGAAAAGGAATTACAGATGTTAAATCAACAGGTGAAATTTTACAGTTCCAATAACTATTTGGAACCTCTAATTATGGAAGACACTTGGCTAGCAGTTGGTTGGTCAAGCGATGTATTGCCTATTCTGGGACGTTATCCGCAACTTGCCGCAGTTATCCCCCAGTCAGGAACAGCAATCTGGGCGGACTTATGGGTACGTCCCGCAGGGATTACTAAGGATACTTTATCAGATCAATGGATTGATTTTTGTTGGCAACCAAGCACAGCTAAACAAATTTCGGTGCTGACTAAAAGTAATTCGCCAATTTCTACAAATATTGCCGCTTCCGATATCCAAGAACCATTATGGAGTTTGTTAGAGAGCGATGTCTACGACGGGCTACGCCTACGCAAAGTTTTTGATAAAAGTGAATTTTTACTTCCCTTACCTCCATCAGCAATAAAACAATACGAGTCTTTATTCGCCAAAATTAAGGTTTAATTGAGAATTGGGAATTGGGCAAAACAGTGCTGAGTTAGGAGTTAGGAGTTAGGAGTTAGGAGTTAGGA
>CAXUOL010000866.1:0-3108 GCA_964252435.1 uncultured Nostoc sp. | reverse complement strand
TGTTTCTGCCTTTTTAAACAACGTAGTTAAACCTGTCAAAATCTGGGTTCTACCCCATTACATTACACCTTTAAGAGGTTAATTTCACTGTTTGGAACAAGTATGCTTCATAACCTAATCCCAAGATTTGCTTTTAGTTGTCAAAATATCAGGATAATATTGGGTCATAAATCAATGGTTGCTCTAACAATAAACTCAATCTCCCTCCGGCTTATTCTAGGGAATGTCTGCTTCCATAGAAGTCAAACAATTCGGTACCTGTCCTAACCAGGTTTATATTTGTTGGTGAGTCATTCTTACCATTATGTAATAAAGAATACTCGAAAACAATCGTTGATTGCGGTTGTTTAACTTGCCTACTTTTAATCATTGGCATTACTGGGAAGTCCGGGGACTTGGCTTTACTTTTACCCACTTGTATCTGATCTTAACTCATTCTCTTGCTGACCTTGATGCTTTTCAACAACAACACCCAAATAGTTTTGAGTTTTTCAGGTTTTTGCCTGAAAAAAGGCAACAGAGCAAAGGAAGAGGTAGAGGGAAAAGACCATGAGAAAATTCTACTCTATAAGTCTCAGGAGGATTTATGTGGTAAAGGAAATTCTATAAGCAAGTTCGACGAGGATGCTTCTCGTTTAATTTTTCCGGCGCGAACTGCATCGTATAGGGCTGCGAGTTCTGGCAAATCCTCTGACTGATAGCATTTAGTGGCTAGCACCTGCTGGAGTAAACCCTCAGATTCAACACTAAGATATCCAGTTTGGAAAGCAGATGCGATAATTGTGCGAATCATCTTGATTAGGGCAGAGTGAGCAAATTATTAGGTCTAGTGTGGAACATTTTCCTTTCTTGCTAATTGACATGAAACATTAATACTGTGTGATTAGTATTACGCTCAACCAGTGATCTACATCACAATATGAGTTTTTGATACTCTAGTATACACAGATAAAAGGGCAGAAAAATTTTCAGCATCAATGTTGCAAAGCTGATACCTTAACAAAATTAAAATACAACAATTTTTTCGACAAGCATCTAGAAAATACAATCAAACATCAGCAATCAAGCAAAAAACTGGCGGAAATCTTCATCTTTTTGACTTAATTGCACCCAGTCTAAGTTTAAAGATTGGAATTTTTGCACCAAGCGATCGCAAGCCGGACGTTCGGTAGCAAAATGTCCAGCATCGATTAAAATGAGATTGCGTAAGCCCAGCCCGCCGTAGGCATCGCGGCTTTCTTGAAACTGATGGAATTTACAGTCAGAAGTTAGATAAGCTTGAGCACCTGTTTTGGCGACGGCTGAAATGTAACTAGCCCCCGAACCACCCAAAACCGCAACTCGTGAAATTGTTTGCTGTAAATCAGCAGTTGGGGAAAAAATCAAATTAGGGGGAGAAAGTCGAGTTTGAATGGTGGCGAGTAATTCTTGTAATGTCAGAAATGGCTCTAGCAAACCAACACGGCCATATCCTAATCCTGCTTGTGTAAGTTCTATAGGGGTAACTTCTTTGAGTTCTAAAATCTGAGCTAACACGTCAGCAGTTCCATCTTGCACTTGGTCAAAATTCGTGTGAGCAGTGTAAATACCAATATTGTGGGTAAAGGCTAACCGTACCATTTCAGCGATCGCTTCACCAGTGCGTAAAGATTTGAGAGGATTAAAAATTAAGGGGTGATGGGCAAATATCAGATTAGCATTTAGAGCGATCGCTTCTTGCATTACCGCCAAAGTCGGTGTCAAACACACCAAAACCCGTGTTTTTTCCTGTAAAACTCCTGGTTCAATCTGCCAGCCACAATTATCCCAGCTTTCACACCAAGCGGGATTTGCCCATGCTTCAAACCAAGTAATTAAATCAGCAATTTTCATAATTATTTTCTTCAGCAATTTTTAATTGCTAATTAACGTCTCTGTGGTTGAATATTTAATTTTAATGCTAATTGCTGGCGCATTTCCTGAAAAGGTTTGTTCCATATAGGGCTAGCATTCCAGTTCCATACTGCTACTGGAATCAGTTGTTCTTTAGCAAGATAAGTTAGCAAACGGTATTCATCTTCTGGTTCACGAGAAAATGTGAAGGGGTTGCGGTAGCCCGTCTCACACAGTTTATAAGATACGATCTGACCATGATTAATACGTTGTAGAAGTTCCTTACCTTTGATAAGCAAATAATCTAAAAACAACGGACTAAAAGGCTCTATATGTGCGCGTTTTTCTGGCTCTTTTTGTACCCATCTTGCCCAGTCAAAACCATACATAAAATCATGAACATAACGGAAGCGTATTTCCGTTTTATTTCCGAACATCTCTGTTAGACTAACCATCTTTTCACCAAAAACTTTTAAGAACGCAATAGCGCCCTCCTCTGCATTTAAAGCCTGCCTAAGCATACTACTTACCAGAAAATCGAAATCCCAGAAAATGTTTTCCGGGAAGTTTTGCAATTGAGTACGGACTATGCTTTCGATAGTTTCTTGAATAGTTGTGGTAATTTGAATGTCGGTATTTTGTTTCGCAATCAAATTTCCCAATTCTGCAAAGCTGGTAATTAATCTTTTTTGGGGACTAAGTGACAATAAGTTAACATACTGCTGGGCAAGGATTTCATCAATAAGTTGAAAAGTATTAGTTGGTGTTATTTCTTGCTTCATAGTAATAGTAATAGCCCAGACAGCTTACACTAAATATTAGTGTATATCGGCATAAGTAGATTATTTAATAATCCTAAATAAACTTAACTTTTTGTTTTACAAATATACACGAATTGTTTAATGCATATTTGGTTAGTTTTGCATCAATAATAATTGTGATCAGAAAGTTATCAAGGTGATATTTATTTAATGCATATTACCATGACTTTAGAGGATTATATCCAAAAGGTAGACAGAATAACCAGGTATTTAAACTCTACAAAACCACACCTCAACAAAGCTTGAGAATCGGCTATCCAGAAATGTGAACAACCAATTCTCTAGAATGACTGCGCTGGCGGTGTTCCCAAATATAAATTCCCTGCCAAGTTCCTAGTACTAAGTGGCCGTGATTAATAGGGATATGTTCAGAAGTGTGGGTGAGTGCGGTACGAATGTGTGCCGGCATATCATC
>CAXUOL010000865.1:0-3109 GCA_964252435.1 uncultured Nostoc sp. | reverse complement strand
TTGTCAAGGCAACCAATTTTTTGAGCGTAGTTTCTGGTGGAGTATCGCTTTGAGATAACAACGTGGGATTTGTTGTAATACCTTTTACCCATCCCCAAAGCTTAACAACTTCAGCTTCCGATGCGATCGCTGAGTCTAGATATAGTGCCATACTTAATTCCTCACTTTTCCTATTTGCATTTCTCCTGCTACACACCCTACATCGTCCAGAAGTTCCACACTGATATTTCTGCCGATCCCTATCAGATAAGAATTTTACCTGTTTATCTATGCTTTTTTAAATACTTACCCTTGAAAGCCACTATTCATTCCCCTTTCCTTAAGAAATGCATCAAATGTTAATCTATCCGGTAGCGAAGTTTGTGCGCCTGGTTTTGTCGCTGTCAAAGCACCTGCTGCTGCACCCCAAATAACTGCTTGATGTAAGGAAAGTCCTTCAAAAAGTGCCGCCGCTAAACCACCATTGAAAGCATCGCCTGCGGCTACTGTATCAACTGCATGAACTGAAAACGCGGGTACAAAAAACTTTTCTTCAGCAGTGGCACAAAAAACACCCTTAGCACCCAGTTTGACGATCGCACATTTCACACCTTTTTCCAACAAAACCATAGCTGCTTTGGCTGCTTGTTCCTCTCCATTCACAAGAAAACCAACCAACTGCGCTGCTTCAACTTCATTTGGTGTAATAATGTCTACCAATGGATAGAGTTCATCTGGTAAATTAGATTGTACGGGTGCAGGGTCAAAAATCACTTTTATGTTTGCATCTCGTGCCACTTTAGCAGCAGCAACCACGGCATTAATAGGAATTTCTAGTTGTAAAAGTAGTGCTGTGGCTTGTGGCAAAAAGTGGGATAATCGCTCTACATCTTCTTGATTGACGCGCCCATTTGCACCAGGAATAACGACGATTTGATTTTCGCCAGCCTGACTCACGGTGATAATAGCGACTCCAGAACTAACAGTTTGATCTACAAAAATGTTATCAGTCTGTACACCAGATACTTGCAAATTGTTAACAAGTTCCGTACCAAAATCGTCTGCACCTACACGCCCCACAATCTGGGTTGGAATGCCCAATTTTGCTAATGCTACAGCTTGATTGGCTCCTTTACCTCCCGAAACTTTAAAAAAGTCTTCTCCTAGCAACGTTTCTCCTGCAACTGGCAACCTGGGTGTTGTTGCTACCAAGTCTATATTGATGCTGCCGAAGACGATAATACTCATGATGCTGATTTTAAAGTTATTCAGATTGATATTATAGGAGGCGATCCAATACTGTTCGGTTAAGGCAAGAGACGCGATGAATCGCCGTCTCTACAATAATCAAATACGGTATAAATATCGCACTTACTCAGGAACTTGCACGAGATCAGCGATCGCCTTAGCAATCCTGTTAAGGAATGTGACGGTGGTGAAATAATCAACGTGGTAAAGTGCAAGTCAACAATAAAAGTATCTGCGCATAGTTAAGGTAGCCATAGAGTCGATACAGAATAAAAACGATAGGGGATTTACCTTTGAACAGCACAAATATTTTAGGCAATAAGGTAAATCATCGACTCCTTCTTTTGTAATTATAGGTTCAGTAGTCATAATTGCGAACTTATACCTAATAAGTGTTTTTGTAAATATGTCTTTCGGTATACTTTTGAATATCTACTTTTCCTAACTCATTAAAAAATGGGCGAACCGGGAGTTAGGAGTTAGGAGTTAGGAGTTTTAATTTCTCACTCCTCACTTTGAACTCCTAACTTTTATTCCACTAAACCATGCTTCATCGCAAAACGGACTAATTCTGCGCGGTTGCTGGTTGAGGTTTTTCTCAATAAACTGCTAACGTATTTTTCCACGGTTCGAGGACTCAGGTGTAGTTGATGACCCATTTCAGCATTAGAAAGACCATGAGTCAATAACTCTAAGACTTCCTGTTCTCTATGAGTTAGAGCTGAGTGCAGCTGGGATTTCTGAATTTGAGTGGACAGAGAATTGTGGGCATCCTCCGTTTTTGTCAAGCCGGAAATGCCCAAACTGTCTTTATGAGAAAAACGATATTCTGATTGGATAATTTGCGATCGCTCCAAAAGATTGCGGATTGCTGCTGCTAACTCTTCCAGTTCAAAAGGCTTGGGTAAATATAAATCGCACCCTGACTGGTAACCCAGAATTCTTTCTTGGGTCTTAATGCGTGCCGTTAATAAAATTACAGGCAATAAACGAAACACTGGTTGTTGACGCACTCGGCGCACCAGTTCATAGCCATTCATCTGTGGCATAACAATATCCGTGACAATCAAATCAGGATGATACTCATCCACCATAAACAAAGCTTCTTGACCGTCATTAGCCGTGATCACTGAGTAGCCAGACAGTTCAAGATAGTCGCTAACAGACAGACGAGTGCCCAAATCATCATCCACTACAAGGATCGTCAAGGGCATGGATAATACACCCCTAGCATTTTTTTACTCAGAAATTTGCTTCTATGTACTCCGTTAGTGAACATAGACAATAATAGTGTTCTTATGTTTCATACTATGACAGGATTACCAGCTAATGACTGCTCTCAGAGTTTATTTATGAAGAAAATCTTAAATCATTAGGAAGATTAACGAAGTGTAACCACCTTAGACTCCTGTGCTTAGGAGGCATAGAGAGCTTTGTAATTTGTAACAACTCATCATCATTAGCGTCATACCAATTCTTTGTCAGGACTTATGCAAAAAGGGAGTGAAAATCTTGATTTTCTGTAGGGGCAATTTATGTCAACGCAAAGAAGCAAATTACGCGGAGTTTTTCGTAGAGAAGCGGCTTTCCACAGGATATTGCCCCTACTTGATGTGTAAGTTCTATTTGTGAAACTGCACAAAATCAGGCTTGGTGAGACAAGTTGCTCAAGTAACTTGTTCTATGAAACCTCAGAGGTAATCGGTATCAGTTAACTTAAAGTTGCCAGAAAACCTTAAATTGTGAACTTAGAAAAGCTAAATTAGTGATATACAGTTCACCATTTATAGCGGTTCTAAGATACACCCTATAATTTACAAGCCAATCCAAATAATTTTTTAGGTACATTTAAAGCACACAAAATTATCAATGAGCGACAAGA
>CAXUOL010000864.1:0-3109 GCA_964252435.1 uncultured Nostoc sp. | reverse complement strand
GGCGCAAGGCATTGCGCCCCTACCGCGTGGTCTATTTACCTGAAAATAGCTGTAAGTGGGATTTCAAGACTTGTGTGTACACCGTAGGCTTGCGGGGAGGGGAGATGAAGCGTAGCTTTAGCTCTTTGGGGTTCTTCGGGTTTAATACAAAGTCATTTGTAACTACAAAGGACAAATGACTAATGACTAATGACAGCCATAGTTATATCTGAAAAACAATTGCTGTTGTATATATTTGATAAGTTAAGTTTATTACTCGTACAAGAATTAAATTAAAATAAACATTATCCAGTATTTTTACCTTTCATTACGGAAAGCAGACAGCGTAAACTGTAGCAGAAGTATTAGCCAAAACTATTGCAGCTAAGAGACAATGAGCGAAACTAGCCCCAGACGAATTGTAATTGGGGATGTGCATGGACACTATGAAGGTTTAATGACATTGTTGGAGGCGATCGCCCCCACGTCAGAAGATCGAGTCTATTTTCTGGGAGACTTAATTGATCGTGGACCTCATAGTGCACAAGTAGTTAATTTTGTCAAGGAAAATAACTACTCATGTTTGTTGGGAAATCATGAGCAGATGTTACTAAGCATTCTGACCAATGAAAGGACTTCCTCCTCGACCATGCAAGCATGGCTGTTTGGTGGAGGGCAAGCTACCGTGGCCAGTTACCAAGAGGCTCCAATTCCTGATGACCATCTGGATTGGTTAAAAGCTTTGCCTACATACCTTGACTTGGGGGATATTTGGTTAACTCATGCTGGTGTTGACCCTTGCAAATCGGTGACAGAACAAACTGCCGATGAACTGTGCTGGATACGAGACGAATTTCACAGCATTGAAAAACCCTACTTTCCAGATAAACAAATTATCATTGGTCACACCATTACCTTTACCCTACCGGGTGTTTCTCCTGGGAAACTGGCTCAAGGCAAGGGATGGCTAGACATAGATACTGGCGCTTATCATCCCCGGAGTGGCTGGTTGACTGGACTAGATGTCACAAATCAGTTAGTTTATCAAGTTAATATCTTTAAAAACTATATCCGTATCCTGCCTTTAGAAGAGGTTGTAAGTACAGTTGATCCAGCCAAAATTAAAGTTGATCGCCGCAATAGGAATTGAGCAATATTTGGGATGAGGGGGAGAAATCAATTCAAAATTCAAAATTCAAAATTCAAAATTAAAGAACTTCTGCCTCCTGCCTCCTCTTTCCCAATTCCCTCAAGACTTCGCTAAGGGTCGAATATTAGCTTTATAACTAGCATTATCCAAGCCAGATTTTCCCTTACTAGGTTGAGAGTTAATTGCACGTTTGAGGGCATCAATGCGATCGCTAGTTCCGGGGTGTGTACTCAAAAATGTTGGAGTAGAACCACCCTTTTTCAGCAGCTTTTGCATAAAAGAGACCATTGCTGACTGGGCATAACCAGTACGTGTCAAAGTTCGTAGTCCTCTTTGATCGGCTTCAAATTCGTTTTTACGGCTGCGTGGTAAGTCTCGCGCTAACTGTACACCAATTTGGACTGCGGAATTTCGATCTAAGCCAGCCGCCGTTAATAGACCACTCTCGAGGGCTTTTTGCTGCATCTGCTTGACTACGTGTTTCCCGCCAATGTGACCAATTTCATGGGCGAGTACACTTGCCAGTTCTGCTTCATTGTCTGCGGTTTTCAGCAAACCTGTATGGACATATACATAGCCACCCAAGGTCGCAAAAGCGTTAATAGAGTCATCCTCAACTATCTGGAAATTATAGGGGAGATCGGGGCGATCGCTATTCTTTGCTAAACGCCGACCAACTTGTTCTACATAACGATTCACTTCGGGATTGCGGTAAAGTCGGACTTGACTGCCAACTAATTCCTGATTAATCTGCTTACCAAGATCAACTTCTTGATTAGGGGATATATTAGAAAGCTGGAATGCCTGAACTCCTTGGAGTAGAAGAGGTAAGAAATCTAAAGTTCTTCCAGGCAAGGGTGTACTCAGGCACAGACTCAGGGCGACTACCACTGAAATTAGGGGATAAAACCAGCGACGCCGCCATACACGGTAATTTACAGCAAAACCTTTCCAATTGAACATAATACGCTTTGAAGATTATTTCGGAAGAACATAAAATGAGAGGACAAATTATGAGACGGATTTAGAGTATTCTAAGTTGCATTCTTAACTCAAGACCAAAGGAGTTGTCATACAGATAATCTTGACGCAAATCTACCGAACTACGGGGGGCTAAGGATTCTCTCTAGAGATAGGCTTAAACACTAGATTTTACTTTCCAGGCGCGTCAGTATTAACAGGTAAAATTTTGAGGGTTAGCTACCGTTCCTCGGAAATTACGAACTCGTGATAAACTGTCGCATAATTGCAACCCCGAATACTTTGAGTTATTACCAAATAGGGAAAATTGCGGTTACCATCGAAAAATCTCTTGCTACAATCCATTACTTCGCTATTACCTTGGAAAAATTTTTATGGCTATTTTAGATTCAAAAGGTCGCTTGTTTGGCAAAATAAATCTTCTAGATTTAGGTGCAGCGCTGGTAATTTTGCTAGTTATCTTTGGCATCTTTGTTTTTCCTGGCACTTCTGGTTCTGTTGCCCAAGTCGGTGCAAAAACAGTACCCATAGAAGTAGACTTAATAGTTCGTGGTTTGAATGTACGTGACCCAGGAAAATTAATTGATAATGGGTTAAAAAAAGGTGAAAAAACCAATGTGATTATCCGCAATCAACCATACGGACAGATTGAAATTAAATCTATTCAACAGCTACCTAGAACAGTCAATGTTTTCCAACCGGATGGTACTGTTAAAGAACTGCCAGATCCCAAGAGCAACAATTATAGTACAGATTTTCTTTTGACTTTAGATGGTAAAGCCCAAGTTACTGAAAGCGGGCCAGTTTTGGGTAACAGTAAAGTGAAAATTGGGATGCCATTTGAGTTAGAAGGTTTTAACTACGACTTTAATGCAACTGTCATTGATATCAGATTGAAAGACAAATAGTATTATCACTTTTATTGATGATATTTTCTCTAGCAATCTTATTAAACATCTGGCGAAAAAGAATAGACCTCTTGCATACGTCGAATAGACC